>CAZDIQ010000038.1:6222-15129 GCA_964505525.1 uncultured Acidimicrobiaceae bacterium
GCTGAAGGCTGACAGCTCTCCTTGTATCGATTCGATATAGACATGTGTATCGAATCGATATATACTGGCTAGATCATGCTCGACTTTGCCATTCTCGGATTGCTCCTGGAACGCCCGCGTCACGGTTATGAGGTCAAGCGCGCCTTGGGGCAGCTCGGTTTCTGGACCGTCTCATTCGGATCGTTGTACCCCGCCCTCCGTCGACTCGAGAAGCGGAATGCGATCGAAGCCACGGACGGAACCGGCCGCAGGAAGGCATACGCCATCACCGATGAAGGTCGCGAAATCTTCGAACAGCTCCTCGCCACTGATCCCGAGGCCTCGGAGTCCGATCGTGCTTTCCAGATCCGCCTCGCATTCCTCAGCCAGCTTCCGACCGAACACCGCGAGCGGGTGCTCGAGCAGCGCCGTACGGAGCTGTCCGCCCAACTCAGGGCAGCTCGTCAGATATTCGTGGAAGCACGCACCGCACAGAACCCGGACCGCTATCGCCTCGCTCTCATGGAACACGCGATGCAGTCCATCGAAACAGATGTCGCCTGGCTTGACGGCCTCATTGCAACCGAGCGCAGGCTCGGGTTGACCATCTAGCCAAAGACCAACAGAGGAGGGCACAATGTCCAAAGTACGAGTAGCCATCGCAGGGCTCGGAAACTGCGCGAACTCACTCATCCAGGGCGTTGAGTACTACAAGGATGCCGACGCCGATCTCAAGGTCCCCGGGCTCATGCATGTGCAGCTCGGTGACTATCACATCGGCGATGTCGAATTCGTCGCGGCGTTCGATGTCGACGCATCCAAGGTCGGACAGGACATCTCGAAGGCGATGTGGGGTGGTCAGAACAACACCATCGAATTCGCCGAGATCCCCCACATGGGCATCGAGGTCCTTCGTGGCCCGACGTACGACGGTCTCGGCAAGTACTACGTCGACCAGGTCGAGGAATCACCTGCTGAACCCGTCGATGTCGTTGCGGCCCTGAAGGCTGCCAACACCGACGTCCTCGTCTCATACCTGCCGGTCGGATCCGAGGAGGCGACGAAGTTCTATGCGCAGTGCGCACTCGATGCCGGGGTTGCGTTCGTCAATGCGATCCCCGTCTTCATCGCCTCTGACCCTGTGTGGGCACAGAAGTTCGTGGATGCCGGGCTTCCGATCATCGGGGATGACATCAAGTCCCAGGTCGGTGCGACGATCGTCCACCGTCAGCTCGCCCGTCTGTTCGAGGACCGCGGTGTCCACATCGACAACACGTACCAGCTGAATTTCGGCGGGAACATGGACTTCATGAACATGCTCGAGCGTGAGCGTCTGCAGTCGAAGAAGATCAGCAAGACGCAGTCCGTCACCAGTCAGATCGAGGAGAAGATCAACTCCGATAGCGTCCACATCGGACCGTCCGACCATGTTCCGTGGCTCACGGACCGAAAGTGGGCATACATCCGACTCGAAGGGACGTCCTTTGGTGATGTCCCGCTGAACGTCGAGCTGAAGCTCGAGGTGTGGGATTCCCCCAACAGCGCCGGTGTGATCATCGACGCGGTCCGCTGCGCCAAGATCGGTCTCGATCGCGGTGTCGGTGGCCCGTTGCTGGCACCTTCGTCGTACTTCATGAAGTCACCCTCGGTGCAGTACCACGACAGCGTCGCGCACGACAACGTCGAGGCGTTCATCGCCGGCAACGACATCGCCCAAACCGACCTGGCAGCCTTCCTCTCCAACTAGAAGACAGGTTCGTCTCCGCGTTTGTCGCCGCGTACCCTGGGTTCTGCGGGTACATAAATGTGGGTCCCCAGCCCACAGAACGGATGTTTCCGCGTACCCTGGGTTCGGCGGGTACATATATGTACTCCCCAGCCCACAGAACGCGCGGAACGGTGTCGTCGATGGTCCGTTGGGTACGATGGCACGCATGCAATCACCGATAGCGCTGTTCACCGGATCCGCAGGCTCCCACACGGCCCACGCATCCACTTCGTACCACCACATGAGCAGCATCACGGTCGCTGATGCAGGGTTCTCGGTCAGGGCGGTCGCCGAACCCGGTGGCGTACTCGATCTGTCGGGTGTGCAATACACCCTTGACGAAGTCCACTGTCACAGCCCGGCGGAGCACACGATTGACGACTATCGCGCGGATCTCGAGGCCCACCTGGTCCACAGCTCGGCCGAAGGTCGCCTCGCGGTGCTCGCCGTGTTGTTCGACGTCATCGACGAAAGTCAGCCGGTCGATGCGTACATCAACCTGAACAGTGGTGCGCCGAGCGTGCACCACCTGTCTCACATCGTCCCCCATGGATCGAAAGCGTTCCGGTATACCGGGTCGCGCACGGTCCAGCCATACACCAAGGGTGTCGAGTGGGTCGTCTACGTCGATCGTCTTGAGGTCGGACGCGATGCGTTGGAATCATTTCGGAATCGCTACGGCGGGAGCAATCGTGAACTCCAGGACGGATCCGGGGTTGTAGTCACCCTGGGTTGACCCCGACCTCCGACCCCGCTGTCCCGTTCTGTGGGCTGGGGACCCACATTTATGTACCCGCCGAACCCAGGGTACGCGAAAACAGCCTTCAGCTCACAGCCCACAGCTTTCAGCTCACAGTTTGCTCGGTGCCGGCGGAAAGCGGAGAGCAGAAAGCGGAAAGCGCTCCTGATTTCGTTCTGTGGGCTGGGGACCCACATTTATGTACCCGCCGAACCCAGGGTACGCGGAAACACCCTTCAGATGGTCCTTTGGGGGCGTTTGCGGTTGGTTCCCACGAGTAGGATCAGGCCGAGGAGGAGTGTCGCGATTGCGATTGCTCCTACATCACCTGTGTCGATGCCCGTCACGGGCAGTGTCTCGACCGCCACCGACGCAACAGCAGCGTTGTTCGACGGATCAGACTCGTTCAACGCATCGGCAGCCACCACGGATGCCTGGTTGGTCACCGTGGTTCCCACTGCGGCATTGACGGTCGTGACGATCGACAGTGAGGTCGACTCGCCCGACGCCAGGGCGCCGACTCGCACGCAGGTCACAACACCGTTGGCATGGGAGCAATCCCATCCGGTGCCCGACGCACTCACGAACACGAGCTGTTCGTTCAGGGTGTCCGTCACCGTCAGCGGACCGAATGTCGCCGATGGCCCGTCGTTGCGAACCGTGATCGTCCAGGTGGCATTGCCACCGGGGGCAACCGAGGTGCTCGAGGTCTTTTGGATGGTGAGATCGAACGCAACGTCAAGGGGGGCCTCGTTCGTTGCGAACGCGTTGGCAACAGTCTGGCCGTTCGAGCCCGAGGCTGATGCGACATTGACAATCGGATCGGAGCTCGTGCGCGGGGCGGTCGTCACCACCAAGCGGATAAGACCGTTCTCACCGGGGGCGAGCTCGTCGGAACCTGTGAGCAATTCGATGTCGGCAGCACCGTCGTAGGCGGGGTTCACCGACAGGTGCAGTGAAGTCAGACTGTCCACCACATACCCACCGACACCGAATGCCGCGACGAGATCGTCCTGCACATTCACATGGTCGACCGTGACGTTGCCGGAGTTCGTCACCGAGATCGTGTACGCAATCGTGAATCGTCCGTCACCGAGCGCCTCGCTCGTTGCGGTCTTCTCGAGTTCGAGCGACGCACTCTGGACAGCGGCGACCGTGACCTCGTTCGACGAGCCCGAAACCGGCACGCCGTTGACGGTTCCCTCACCCGACACGGAAGCCGTATTGGCGATCGAACCTGCGTCGAGGTCGGCCTGCGTCACCGTATGGTCCGCGGTGCACGTCACCGTTCCACCGGGGGCGACCGACGCCGGCAGCCCGGGGGTGCACACGACACTTCCTGCATCGGCGTTGGAGTCCGAGACATCGACATCGGAGAGCTCGACGTTGCCCGTGTTCGTGACCGTGATGTCATAGCTCACGACCTGCCCGACGGTGTCGAAGTCGACAGCACTGGTCGCTTTCGAGATCCCGACCGACGTGACCTGGGGCAGCGGCACCGACGTGCCGGCGTCGCCACTCACAGGAGGACCCACTGGTGGTGTCCCATACGCCGTTGCCTTGTTCGGGACAGAGCCGTTGTCGATGTCGTGCTGGCCGATTGTGTAGGCACCCGTGCATGTGACGGTCTGCCCGGGGGCGACGGCGTCTGGCGGGCAGACGGGGGAAACGATCGACGAGTCGTAGATCGAGATATCGGACAACGTCACATTCCCTGTGTTCGTGACGTCGAACGAGAAGTCGATGACGTCACCGGCGTCGGGACGTCCCGCTGGCGCCACGACCGAGTCGTTCAGAACACCGGACTTCACGAGAGACATCGAAGGTGCATGACCAAGCCGGGCCACCGCGGTGTCCGAAGCAGTCACGACGACGCCAGCGGCATCGGTACCTGAGGCTGTTGCGTCGCTGTCGAGCAGTCCCGCATCGATTTCACTCTGGGTCAACTCGTGGGATATCACACAGGTGGTCGAGGCCTTGGGCGGAAGGGTGGTTTCGGCGCAGGTGACGGTGTCACCGAGGGTGTCAACGACACCGACCGATGCGAGGGTCGCTGTGGCAAGGTTCGTCACCTCATACGAGAACGTGTACACATCGCCAACGGTCGCGGTACCGGAAGCATCGGTATCCGTCGACCCTGTGTGGGTCGTCGTGATGCCGATCTCACATGTCAACGCAAAGGCGACGAGATCGACGAGGTTGCCGACGCTGCCTTCATCGACAGGCTGGAGCACGAAGCGCGTCGTGGTCTGGCCGTCAGGCACGGTGTATGACGAACCGTACCGGTTCCACGACCCGGGACCCGAGGTGAATTCGCCTTCGTTTGTCTGGCTCGACGGTGAGCCGATGTTGACCCTGACCGTGTCACGGTCGTCGCGGCCCTGGTGATGAAAGCTCCACGAGATGATGTCACCGGGAAGCGTGGGGATCTGCTGCCAGTTCGCCGTGTTGTCGTTGCCCTGCAACTCGGAGAACTGGTTGCCTGCAACCGCTGTCACACCATTGAATCCGGAGCGCCAGATCTCGATCCCCACATCAGTTGTGGACCAGCCCGGTGCCGGAACGATCGTCCAGTCGGCGTCGATCACGGGGGCCCTCGAACGAGAGGTTGACACCCCGGCTGCAGTCGACAGGAGCAGCCTTGGCATCGGAGGACACCGAAGCGACGATGGTGAAAGTACCTACGGCAAGGGCGAAAGCGAGCGCGAGGCGGATTGTCTTGAATATGGAAGCTGAATTAGTCATACCCGCTACTTCGACAGGTGACTACTCACCCTTGAGGTTCGATTCGCATGACTAGTGGGGTCATTTCAGGCGATGGATCCGTGACTGATCACCGTCGGCGGGCGTCCCGCAAACCCGCAGGGAAGAACAGGCCCTCAATGCTGGTCGATCGTCCCCGAATCCGTCGGTGGTAGGCGTTCCCTGCCCTCCTTGACGCCGACGACCGTCAGACCCGACAGACCGAGTCCGGCGGCCGACACGACGGCAAGGGCAGTCAGCGCCCCTCCGTTCACGAAGAGGCCACCGAGTGCGGGTCCGAGAGCGCGACCTGCCGCCATGACCCCCTGGCCGTCGCCCGCACGTTCGGAGGGTTCGAGGGACCGGGCGACAAGCATCTGGAGAACACCGGGAACGGCCATCCAGAACGCGAATCCCCACCAGAACATCCCTATATAGAAGAAGACGGGCGGCCCGATCACGGTCAGAAGCGCCCCCACGCCGACGGATGCCATGAACCATCCGGGCTGTCGATGTTTCGTGGCGAGCCTGGCCCCTATCAGACCCCCGAGTGCGTTGAGGCTGAACGCAATCGACGATGCAAACGGTGCAAGATTGTGGATGTCGCGCGCCACGATGGACTCATTGATGTAGAGACTCGATCCGAAGAACGTCAACCCGGCGAGGGAGAGAAGCAACACGCGGTTCGAACGCGACCGTGAGGTCACTCCCCGCTTCCTCCTCTTCCCCGACACGGGAGCGAGCACCACGAACGCCGGGATGCTCAGAAGTGCAAGTGCCATGTACACCGCCCTGTCCCCCTGCCCTGCCAACAGCGCCAAGATGGGAGCCGACACGAGCGCCGTCACCGGACCGGTAGCAGCGATCGACGGCATCGAAGCGGTCCGCTTCATCGCGTTCGACCAGGCGAGCCATGTGAGCACGCCGGCAGCCGCGCCGGCAGCGACGCGCAACACCAGAAGTACGGCGAACTCGCTTGGGAAGACGCTCGCCACATTGGCAAGGCAGAGACCGAGGGCAGCCAGCCGGACCAATCTCCCGTTCGGGCGAAGCAAGCGCGGACAAAGGAAGTTGGCGAGGGCGAAGGCGCCGACCTGCGCTACCGAGATCAAGCCGACGACACCTTCCGAGACCTCGTATCGCGACGCCAGAGGCGCTATGAGGAACGGTGTCGCCGTGAACAGCAAGGTCACGGCGGCTGTCGATGCAATGAGCGCGAAAGGCGCGCCGGTTCGACCGCTGTACAGAATTCTCGGTGGAACGTTCACAATTGCCGATTATGCACCCGGTCGGGACGTCTCCACGGCATCAACCGATCATCGGATCACCGGGGGTTCAGGGTCGAGGATCGCGGCCCACATGTCGTCACCCGGAACCACCGGTGTCCGCTTGCTCCCGAAGTCCCTCGCCATCGATTCCGACGGGTTCGCGGGACCGATAATGAGGAGGATCGTTGCGAGCGCCCCGATGCCATACAGCAGGTAGCCGCCCCCGAGAAAGAAGCAGACGAACGCCGACAACGTCGGAACCGTCGCAAGCGCAGAGAGCACGCTTGCGAATCCGAGGAACTGCGTCGCCGGGTCAGGGTTGACACCGGGCGCCCCAAGCTTGCCGTAGCGGATCCTGAACACCATGGCGGCAGCGGCGACCACGGTGAAACCGACGATGCCGCCAGCCAGCAGATAGTCCGACCGCGATGGTGCCCCGAAGACCGTGAGCGCACCGCCGAGCACGAGTGCCGTGACCACAGGGGCGAGGGCTCCGGCCCGTGCAGCTGTGATGGCAGGGCGGACAGCCATGAGCTTCTTGCGCGAGAACAGGGCCTTGAAGATGTGTGAGAAGGCGGGTGCCCAGCCCGGATCAGCATGCATCGGGACAGCTTACGTGGTGCGACCGACGACGGGTCTCGGCGCTCGGTCCGAACCTTGCTCACGCGCGATTCTCCCGATTTCGCACCGAAGGTTCACTATCGTTCCTCGTACCGCTCAAGGGATGGCATGACAAGGAACATCTGAGAATTCGATCCGTCCGAACCTTCTTGGTTCGCCCGATTTCTCTGGAGTTTCTTTCATGCCTGCCATCCGCCTTTCACACGTTTCATTCTCTTATTCGTCCGCGGTCCCGATCATCGCCGACGTGTCATTCGATCTCGGCCCCGGTTGGGTCGGGCTTGTCGGCGCCAATGGCGCAGGCAAATCCACGCTGCTCCACCTGATAGAAGGTTCGATCGAACCGACCGAAGGCTCTGTCTCGGTCGATCCCACCGACTCGGTCGTCGTGATGTGTCCCCAGCGGGTCGACGACATCACGCCCCAGATCGAAGAGTTCGCATCGAACTGGGACGCGGATGCGTTTCGGCTCCGAGCCAGACTTGCGGTCGAACCGCAGGATCTGACCAGGTGGCCCGTCCTGTCGCCGGGTGAACGGAAGCGGTGGCAGATCGGCGCCGCGCTGGTCCTCGGACCCGACGTCCTCCTGCTCGACGAACCGACCAACCATCTCGATGCGCAGGCCAGATCGATCCTCATCGACACCCTGCGCTCGTTCCGGGGTTGTGGCATCGTCGTGTCCCACGACCGCGAAGTCCTCGCAGACCTGACCACGAAGACGATCCGGGTGCACGACGGATCGGCCGAACTGTGGAACGGATCGTATGTGGCAGCGAAGACGGGATGGGAGGCTCAGCAAGCCGAGGCGATGGCGAGCCTTGATCGCATCAAGTCGGAACAGAAGAAGCTCGAACGCCGTCTCCACGAGCAGCGTCAGAAGTCGGCCGAACAGGACGCAAAGCGCATCCGGGAACGTCGCAGCGCAGGGAAGCACGATCTCGACACCAGGGGATCGGCAGCGACGTACCGACACGAACGCGGCCAGAAGACGGGGGCACAGACAGTGGCATCCATGACGAAGAGCCTTGAGAACGCCACTCGGGCGGCCGACGGCGTGCGGGTTGCCAAGGAACGGGGCGGATCGATCACGTTTGACTACGAACCCGCGGACAAGGAGTACCTGATCCGATACTCCGGGCCGGTGCATGCCGGTGACGAGACCCTCTTTATGGTCGACGTTGCTCTCACACGCAACGACCGCATCAGGGTCTCAGGACCGAACGGCATCGGCAAGACGTCACTCATCCGCGAGCTGCTCGACCATCTCGCGATCCCGCCTGACAAGGTGCTGATCCTCGATCAGGAGTTCACGGCCGACACCGGTGTCGCGTGGTTGGAAGCAATCCGCTCGCTCGCCCCCAAGGATCGTGGGAACGTGATGGGGATCGTCGCCGCACTCGGCGCCGACCCTGGTGCCATGCTCCAGTCGGACCAGCCGTCACCTGGGGAGACGAGAAAGCTCGCGCTGGCATTCGGGCTCGGTACCTCCAAATGGCTCCTCGTGCTCGATGAACCGACGAACCACCTCGACCTACCGTCGGTCGAACGGTTGGAGGAAGCCCTGGTGGCGTATCCCGGCGCCGTCCTCCTCGTCACCCACGACGACACCCTGGCTGAAGCGGTCACCAAGACCGAATGGAAGATCGGAACGGAAGGAATCGCGAAATAGCTGTCAGTTCACAGCTTTCAGCTCACAGCTTTCGGTATTCGGTATTCGGTACTCGGTACTGGCTGCTCGGTATTCGGTACTCGGTATTCGGTACTCGCTGCTGGGAAAGCGGAATGCGAAT
>CAZDIQ010000038.1:15229-17485 GCA_964505525.1 uncultured Acidimicrobiaceae bacterium
TCGGTATTCGGTACTCGGTATTCGGTACTCGCTGCTGGGAAAGCGGAATGCGAATCTCAGACGCTTGCACGCAGGAAGGCTATATCCCGCTTCTGTCCCTCATCATCATCCGGTGTTTCCACGATTGCGGTTACTCCTGCTTCGCGGATGATGGCTGGTACGAGGTCGTCGGGAATCTGGCCGACATCGAAGTTCGCGTGGCGGTCGCGGTTCGACCCCGCCTCGTCACGCGAGTCGTTGGCGTGGACAAGCGTGACCCCGCCGGTCAGTCCGCGTATGAGGGACACGGCGTTCTCCATGTCCTGGCCTGCGGCCCACGTGTGGCACGTATCGAGACACACACCCACGTTGAGGTCCCCGATCGCCTCCCACAGCGGTCCGAAGTTGTTGAGATCCTGCATCACCGAGTTCCCACTCCCTGCGGTGTTCTCGACAAGGATGGGCACCGTGAGCTCGAAGGATTCGAGACCCTTGCGCCACCGCTCGTACCCGACCGAGACATCCTCGTCATCACCGACAGAACCACCGTGGACGATGACCCCGAGGGCACCGATCGTCTCGGCGGCCTTGACGGTCTGGGCGAGCGTCTTGCGCGACGGGATCCGCACCCGATTGTTCGGCGACGCAAGGTTCATGATGTAGGGCGAGTGGACGTAGACATCGATGTCGGCGGCCTTGATCGCCTCGGCGTCATCCCGTGGCAGAGGCGCCTTCCACGATTGCGGGTTGGCGAGGAAGATCTGTACGGCCTCGGCATTCCTCTCGGCAGCCGCAGCGATCGGTGCGCTCGGGCTGACATGTGCCCCGATCCTCATTCCTCCTCCTCTTCCCGTGCGGGCTCATGCAGGTCGGATATATCGACACTTGTCTCCCACATCATCGCCGGTGCGCTGCGGATCGGCGGAGTCTTCTCGCGCATTGCGTGATCCCTCGCACCTTGGGCAGCCAGAGCGATCTCGGTGACGCTGCGCGTCCAGTCGTGCGCATCGATGTGGAGTTCGGCACCGACCCAATGGGCACCGGCGATGCTTGCAGGTATAGCCGCAGGATCCTTCACCGCGACCACGAGCTGTTCGCGGACCGAACCGTCATAGACGTCGGTCTCGGCACCGCTCGTTATGTACGAGATCTGCGACCAGGGGATGAGGACGTCGGGTTGCTGGGCGCCGATCTGGGCATAGAGCCCGTCGTCGCGGACGTCAACGACGGGTTTGCGACGGATCAGCTCGACGAGGGAGAACCCGATCAGCAACACCGCCATGCCGATGAGTGCACAGCCCCAGATGACGTCGCCGCGTTGTTGCGCCCGTCCCCGCGTCGACAGTGCGTCCGGTGCGCCCTCGGGCACGGTGGAGATCCAGTGGAAGAACATCACGTCCATGGCCGCGATGATCAGGACGATGCCGACGAGCCCGATGATGAAGAGGCGGAACGGTTGGCGGAATGCGTGCATGTCAGTCCCCCACGCCGAGGTCGGTCGGAGTGACGATCGCGAAATACGGGATGCCTATGGCCTCGACACGGTCGCGGGCGGCGCCCCCGGAACGGTCGACCAGCGCGATCGCCTTCACCACGTGGACGTCCGCTTCGATGAGGGCGTCGATCGCCTCACACAGCGCCCCTCCCGTCGTCGTCGTGTCCTCGAGGACGACGACCTTGGAACCTGCGTGCACGGGTCCGACGAGTCGCCCGCCGGCTCCGTGATCCTTAGCTTCCTTGCGAACCGAAAAGGCGTCGAGGTGTCGCCCGGCGCGTGCCGCCGCCACCGCGGTCGCGATGGCGATCGGGTCCGCACCGAGTGTCAACCCACCGACGCATTCGACATCCTCGGGAACGAGTTCGAGCACGGCATCGCCGACGACAACGGCTCCGGAACCTGAGAACGTCGTTTGACGAGCATCGATGTACCACGACGACGTCTTTCCCGATCTGAGGGTGAACGGACCATCGGTTCGGACGGAGAATTCCGTCAAATGGGCCAAAAGAGCGGCTTTCTGGGGTGAAAAAGAATTCAAGAAATCTCTCAAGTCGGTCGGACTCCTGCCGATACAGTAGTCAGACAGGATGCCTTCCTAACCTCCCGTCTAAGCCCGAACCGGGGCCGCCGAAAGGCGGCCCTGTGTTCTTTCTGGGAGCTTTCAGCTCGACTCAGCTTGCGGCTTACGGCGAACCGCCGCTTGCGGCTTACGACGAATCGCTGCTTACGGCGAACCGCTGCTTACGGCTTACGACGAATCGCTGCTTACGGCTTACGGC
>CAZDIQ010000039.1:0-16008 GCA_964505525.1 uncultured Acidimicrobiaceae bacterium
GCGGCCGCACAACTTTCCGCCGACATGATCCAACGATCCGACCTCGCCACCTGGGAACCCATCCTCGACCTGTCGGCAGTGTCCCCGGCCAGGTTCCACTAGCGACCCAGTCGACCGGTCCCGTCGGCAACGCCGCGACTGAGGGCACCTAGCCTCAGGTCACATGCACACAGAGTCGAAGGAGTGTTGATGCCAGCGTTGGTGAATGTCGAGAACTTCGCACGGGCAGAGACGGACCGGATGTTCGCATCGCTCGCCGCAGGCGCTGGTGTCAACCAGTTGGTCCACCACCGCGAACCGTCTGCGATCGATGACCAGCGTGTGATCCGGCAGAACCGCGACACGCTGTACTCGAGCGCCGTCGTCGACCTCACCGGTGGGGCGACGTTGTCGCTGCCCGATGCGGGGGACCGCTACTTGTCGGTGATGGTGGTGAACAACGACCACTACATCAACGCCGTCCTCCATCAGCCCGGGGACCACGAGCTGACCGTCGAGCGTTTCGACACCGACTACGTATTGGTTGCGGTGCGCATCCTTGCCGACCCGAACGATCCCGCGGATCTCGAGATTGTCCACGGACTACAGGACCGGATCGAGCTGCGTGCCGGGTCGGCTCGTCCGTTCGAGGCTCCGGACTATGACGTCGCAAGCTTTGATGCGACCCGCGATGCGATTCTGACCCTGGCGCGCGGCATGTCATCGTTCGCTGGGGCATTCGGGCAACGCGATGCAGTCGACCCGATCAAGCACCTGCTCGGTACCGCAGCGGGATGGGGCGGGCTCCCCGAGCAGGAGGCCTCCTACATCAATGTCGATCCAGGCTTCCCCCTCGGCGAGTACGAACTCACCGTGTCCGATGTCCCCGTCGACGGGTTCTGGTCGATCTCGCTCTACAACGCCGACGGGTTCTTCGAGCCGAACGAACGCAACGCGTACAGCATCAACAACCTGACCGCGGTCCCCAACGACGACGGTTCGACAACCGTGCACTTCGGTGATTGTGATGACGACCGACCGAACTGCCTGCCCATCGTCGAGGGCTGGAACTACACCGTGCGCATGTACCGCCCCCGTGCCGAGATCCTCGACGGCACCTGGACCTTCCCGACCGCCGAACCCGTCTGAGGGTTGCACGTGGGTCGGGAGAGAAGCACCGCATTCGTCAACTTAATCTTGACACCTCGCTAGCGTCAAGGTAGGGTTGACGCATGAGTACGGTACCGAGTCTCGATGAAGTGATCGCAGGAGTGATCGACGAAGCGGGTTCCGCCGAACCCCTGGATCAGCTGGCGACGGCGGTCCAGTTCCGGCATCAGCTTGACGAGCTCGCCGACGATCTGCTCGACCACTTCGTCGAACAGGCCAGGGAGAACGGATGCTCCTGGAGTCAGATAGGCGCCGCCCTCGGGGTCACCAAACAGGCTGCTCAGCAACGGCATGTCGCCGACGACTCAGTGGCACGACGACTCTTCGGTCGCGTCTTCGCACGGGACCGCTCGTCTCGTAGGCCGTCGTTCCATCGATTCCGGGTCGATTCCCGATCGGTGGTGGTGATCGCCCAGGAGGAGGCAAGGGCCCTCGCGCACAATCACATCGGTACGGAACACGTCCTTCTTGCACTCCTGCGCGAGGACTCCGTCGCGAAGCAGGCACTCAGCTCGGTCGGCGTGAGCTACGAGGCAGCGTACGACGAACTGGTGAAGCGATCGGGTCGGGGCGATGTTGTCGAACGGCACCTCCCGTTCACCCCCAGGGTGAAGAAGGTGCTGAAGCTGTCGCTTCGTGAGGCGATCAACCTCAAGCACAACTACATCGGACCCGAGCACATCGTGCTGGCCATTGCAAGGGAGAACGACGGGGAGGCCATGGCGATCCTCGGATCGCTCGGTGTCAATGCCACCGGGATCCGCAACGCGGTCGAGGAGCACATGGGACTCCCGTGATCCGACGGCGACTGTGCCATCAAAGCGGCGGCGTCAGTCCCAGCGGAAGAACCAGATGGCGAGCGAGCCGACGATGATTGCCCACGCTGCCAGGACCACGAGGCTGGATGTCTCGGGCACTCCACCTGCCCAGCTCGCCGAGAGTGCCTGCACGGTTGCACCACTCGGTGTGAAATTGCTGACGGTGCGAACACCTTGTGGCATCACATCGAGCGGGATGTAGACCCCCGCAAAGAACAGCAACGGGAAGTACAGGAGCATCCCGATGGCCTGACCCGAGCTTGCGGTCGGCACCAGCGCCCCGATCAACAACCCGACGCTGAGAAGGGCGATCGCGCCAAGGAAGTAGGAGACAAGGAACCACCACGGACTCGCGGGGAAGGGGATGCCGAATACGACCATCCCCAGCACGATGGCGGCGACCGTGGCGATCGACACGACCGCGAGTTGAACCACGAGGTGGGCCGCCACGAGCGTCCTCGGGTGGACGGGGGTCGTCGACAGCCTTCGCAGGATGCCTTTCTCCCGATCGCCACCGAGGGTTGCAGGCAGGATCGAAATCGCCACCGTGGCGATACCAAGTGCGATGCTGATCGGTGCGTAGACCTCGACGAGGCTGCGACCCCCGAGGTCGGGGTTCGGGTCTGTCGAACCGGGGAAGACGGCGCCGATGATGAAGAGCAGGAGCGCAGGGAACACCAGACCGAAGAAGATGGCCATCGGTTCGCGCAGGAAGGCCTTCGATTGGATCCGCGTCAGTGCCCCAAGCGCTGTCATGCGACCTCCTCGGGCGATTCGAGTGGGCGCCCTGTGAGCGCTACGAACGCATCGTCGAGCGTCGGCTGGTCGACCTGGAGTCGATCAGGGATGATCTCGTGGTGCGCGAGGAGTGAGACCACGGAAAACAGCATCCGTTCGTTCCCGGTGACCACGACCTCACCATCGGACCGTGACACTCCCGTCACGTCGGGAAGTGCCTCAAGCCACTCGTCCTCGACGGTGGCTGTGGTCGTGAATCGAAGCCGTTGTTCCAATCCGACACTGTCGATCAACCCGCGGGGAGTATCCAGCGCGACGAGTCGGCCTTCGTCGATGAGCGCCAACCGGTCGGCAAGACGCTCTGCCTCCTCCATGAAGTGCGTGACCAACACGACAGTGACGCCGCCATCTTGGAGATCCTCGACCAGTCCCCATGTTTCCCTCCTGGCCTGTGGATCGAGACCCGTGGTCAGTTCGTCGAGGATCACCACTTCGGGTCTGCCCACCAGCGCAACCGCGATCGATACGCGCTGCTGTTGACCGCCAGAGAGTTTCGAGTAGAGCGTGTCGGCCTTGTCATCGAGACCGAGACGGCCGAGCAAGGTTGCGACATCAAGAGGTTCCGGATAGAAGGAGGCGAACGTCTCGACGATCTCTCGCGTCTTGACGCGGTCCTGGAACCGGCTCTCTTGCAGCTGCACCCCGAGCCGAGCCCGCACCTCGGCCCTGTCCGCGATTGGGTCGAAACCGAACACCTCGACTGTCCCTGAGTCGGGGGTTCGCAGTCCTGCGATCGACTCGACGGTGGTGGTCTTGCCCGCCCCGTTGGGTCCGAGAATCGCGACGATCTCCCCCTCTTCGACGGAGAAGGACACACCGTCGACGACCTTCTTGCCGCCGTAGGCCATGGTCAACCCGTCGACACTGATCACCGGCACGAGTATTGCTCCAGCATCAGATGCCGCGCCATGTCACTGCTCCTGTCCGCGGACCGTTGGGGCGTGGACGGTAGCACGCGTCGCCGTGCGAATTGCCCGCGCCACGGAGCGCGCGAAATGTTGCCGAGAAACCTGCGAATCAATGCGCCGACATCGGTCGATAGTGGGGTATTCTGCGCTGGTACGATTGGGCAACGTACGGGACAGAGGTTCGGTCCCGACGGATTGGGCAACTTGGGGAACCGGGTCATACAGGTCGTTTGACCGCGACCGGTTGGGAAGGATTCAGTCGTGAAACGCATCCTCGCGCTGGTAGCGATGCTGGTAACACTTTTTGTAGTCGGCGCTCCGACAGCTCACGCGGGAAGTGTCGAGATTTCGCTCGACACCGTCGTACACGCCCCGGAAGGGTCGGTCACGTTGCTCGCGACGTCTGACACACCGCCCGGGTTCGTTGGCATGACCTGCCCGGTCGTTGTCGAGTCGAACGGCCAGGCGTCCGTACACCCGGGGAACGACCTCATCGTGCGGTCAGGCGGAAGCTCGGTCACCCTCGAGGATGTCGAGCGCGCACCAGGAGCTGTCACGAAGGCTCGTGGCAAACTGACGCTCGGACCGGTCGTGACGGTACCTCTTGTGATGGGTGCCGACGGAGTCTTCAGCGGTGGTATGACCCTCACGTTCGACGAATGCGAACCGCCACCCCCGACCACGACGACAACCCTGGATACAACGACCACCACGTCGGACACGACGACCACGACCCTTGACACGACGACCACGACAATCGACGGCATCGGTCCTGAGATCACGATCGAAAAGACGGCCAACCCGATCGAGTACGGAGCCGACGGTGTCGGCCACTTCACGATCGTGGTCACCAACACAGGCACGGTCGACCTGACGAATGTTCAGGTGACGGATGAAGTCGCGCTCGCGATCGATCCGGACTCCGATTGTGCACAACCCACCCTCCCAGACCTCGCCGTTGGTGAGTCGTTCGAGTATCAGTGTGCAGTCTCGAACCTTGACGGAGTGTCGCCGTTCACCAATGAGGCCACTGCGATCGGTACCAGCCCCGAAGGCGTTGAGGTCACGGACACGGACGAAGCCACAGTCTTCCCACCTGTGCTTGCGACCACGATTACCCAGGCACCCCCACCGACCTCGCCACCGGCCTCCGTACCCGACACCCTCCCGGTAACCGGTGCGTCGTACGAACAGATGCGGGCGTTCGGTGTCGCAGGACTGTCGATACTCCTCGTGGGTATGGCGCTCCTCGGTACCGCAGCCCTGATCGGCTGGCGCAACGAGCAACGCCGGGCTGTGGTGGCGGCAGGTCTCGGATACAAGGAGATCCAGGTCGACGTCCTACCCCAGTCCCACGACGGCACGTTCTTCATCCTGCTGAGGAAGATGACCGAGGACAGAGGACAGAGGACAGAGGACTGAGAGAGCTCTTTCCGCTTTCCCCTATCCGCCAGAGCCTCCGTCATCTGTCATCTGTCATCTGCGTTTGTAATCTGTCGTCTGCGTTCCCCCGGTAACTAGTCACTGTCGCTAGGGTCGACCGATATGGATGCAAAGACTGCTTCCGATCGTGAGCAGACGCTTGAGGTGGTGCAGAACCGTCTTGAGATGGCGATACGCGGCGGGCTCATCAGATTGCGTGTCGACGAACAGTCGGGTGACAGTCGCACGATCACCGTCCGCGGTACCGAACTGCTCAACTTCGGGTCGTGCGCGTACCTCGGTCTCAACACGGACCAGAGGCTCATCGACGGTGCAAAGGCGGCACTCGACCAGTACGGACCGGTCTTCTCATCATCGGCCGCGTATGCCTCCGTCAGCCTGTACACGGATCTCGAGGAGCGGCTCGCACGGATCTTCGACCAGGGTCACGTCCTCATCCCGAGTACCACGACGCTCGGCCACCTCTCGGTCCTCCCCGTCCTCATCAGCCAGGGCGATCTCGTCGTCCACGACCACCAGGTCCACGCCTCCGTCCAACTGACGGCGGCCGTGTTGCGGGGTATCGGCGTCGAGGTACGCGACATCCCGCACAACGACATCGAGCATCTCCGCGAGGTGCTGTCGAAGGAGGCACCCCGACACAGGCGGGTGTGGTACCTCGCCGACGGCGTGTATTCGATGTTCGGAGACACCGCTCCTGTCAAGGAAATCGCCCGCCTGCTCGACGAGTTCGAGAACCTCCACGTGTACTACGACGATGCGCATGGAACCGGCTGGTGTGGTCAGCACGGTGTCGGGCACGTGCTCGACGAGGTCGGTTACCACGACCGGGTGATCGTCATCGGCTCCCTCGCCAAGTCGTGGGGTGCCGGCGGTTCGGTTCTTGTCATGCCGAACCAGTACGTGGCAAACAAGGTGCTGCTCGCGGGAGCAACGTTCACCTTCTCGGGACCTCTGCATCCTCCCCACCTCGGTGCGGCGGTCGCGGCCGCCGACATCCACCTTTCCCCCGAGCGGGACGAACGGGAGCGCCGTCTGCGCACCAAGATCGACTATGTGCGAAGCCGGTTGGTCGAGGCACAGCTCCCCGCGCTTTCGCTCGAACGCACCCCGCTGTGGTTCGTGCGTGTCGGTGAACCCGAGAACGCCATCGAATACGCGAGACGCATGATGCAGGACGGCTTCTATGTCAATGTGTCCGGTTTCCCCGTCGTGCCGAAGGGGATGGACGGCGTGCGGTTCACGACCACGGTCTTCCAGACGGACAACGATCTCAAGCGGTTCATGGATGCAATGTCGCACAACATCCAGGGCCTCGTCTCCCCGATCGAGTGGCACATCGACCTGCGCTGAGGTTTGGCGACCGCCGGCTTATTCGGTCCCGAACAGCTTCATTTCTTCGCCGCATAGGTCGATAGGACTATGTGAGGCATCTTGCGCGTCCTCCGTCGACCCATCTGAACACCAGCGTGCGATTCGGATCATTTGCGATCGTGGTGTTCGTATTTCTCGCGCTGTGCGCGGTTGTGACCATTGTCGGATCCAAGGATGCGGCCGACGCCGCGGGGGCGTTCGGGGTCATGATCGGCGCGGGACTTGCCGGGAGCCTGTTCATTGCTCGCGCTTGGACGCTCTCTGGTCGTGAACGCCTCGGTTGGTCGCTCATCGGCGCCGGCATCTGTGTCGCGGCGCTCGGCGTGTTCGTGGTTGCAGCTGTCTTCTTCATCGAGGGAGACGCAGCCGCGTTCGGATGGACCGACCTGTTCTTCCTTGCAACCTACGTGCTGGTGATCGTCGGAACTGCGGTCCTGCCTCAGGTCCAGGGATCTGGCATGCAACGAATCAGGATGCTGCTCGACGGTCTGATCGGTGCGGTCAGCGTCGGGGCATTGTTGTGGGTGCTCTTCCTCGCGCAGATGACATCGGATCTGTCGGATGCATCCGTGTTCACACGGACGATCGGTGCGATCTATCCGTTCCTCGATCTTGCCGTCCTCACCGTTGCCATGTCCGTGCTTCTGAGACGATCGCGGCACCGGTTCGATGTCCGCGTCGCCCTGTTCGCCGGTGGGGTCTTCTTCCAGGTTCTCGGTGACATCACGTTCTTCGCCTCGGCCCAATCGGGATCATTCCAGGACGCGAATCCGATGTACTGGATCAACCTCGTTGCCGTTGGCTTCTTCTTCGCATCGGCGTCGCTCGTGGGTCAGCCGTCCATCGGTCGCGAGTACGCAGACCGCAACCCGCCATTGTGGACGCAGGTGGCGCCATACGTACCTGCGCTCGGAATGTTGGCCGTGTTCGTCACCGAGGCGGTGCTTGGTGCCGATGCCGCCGTTGATCCCGTCCTTCTGACTGCGGTGATCGTCGTTGGTCTCCTCGTGATCGCACGCCAGGCGGTTGCGATCCTCGACAACCGAGCGACCATCGAAGAACAACGGGATCTCCTCGTCACGACGATCTCGCACGAACTGCGCACACCGCTCACGGCAATCGTCGGATACGTCGACCTTCTGACGGAGGGTCGCGGACACTTCGACCGTGACGAGCTCGCGATGCTGTCGATCATCCATGAACAGGCCGACTACATGTCGACGATCGTGTCGGATCTGATCATGTTGGCCAGGGGTACTGATGGCGGTCTTGCACTCGACGTCGAGGCCGTTGCGGTCGGGGAGTTGATCTCGGCCTCGATCAACGCATCCGGGATCGACCCGGTGACCATCGAGGTCGAGAGCCCGCAAGGGCTTGTCGCCGCGGTGGATGGGGCGCGTATGCAGCAAGTGCTCGTCAACCTCCTGACGAACGCTTCGCGCTACGGGGGCTCGCGCAGGAAGCTATGCGTCGTGGTCGACGGATCCGACATCGCCTTCGAACTCCACGACAACGGCCCCGGTGTCCCACGGCGCCACGAGGTGCGGATCTGGGATCGGTTCGAACGGGGTCCCAACCGTCTGAATGCGGCGACACCGGGCTCGGGTATCGGTCTTGCGGTGGTTCGCGCCATCGCGGAGGCCCATGGTGGTTCCACCGGGTACCGACCTTCGGAGCTATTGGGTGGAGCCTGCTTTACGGTCATGCTCCCCGCACGGGTCATCGAAGGTGCCGACCAACCCGCGGCGGACGACGAGACTTCCCGGATCAGATCGATCGCCTGAGGTCGCCTTCCTACTGCTGGGCGTATCGTGAACCGTCACCGGGGTTCCACACAGGCTGCTGCTGTTGGAACTGTTCACGGGAGATCCGCACATTGACATCGAGGTCGTGATGCGACGCACCGTGATAGACGCCTTTGAGCGGCATCACGTCGTCGTAGTCACGTCCGTGACCGATCTTCACGTGGAGTTCGCCGACCGGTTGGTTGTTCGTCGGGTCGAGTTCCCACCAGCCGTGCCCTGGTAGCCATGCCTCGATCCATGCGTGCGTCTGGACATCGAGTTCAGGGTCCTCGGGAGCCACGGCGTCGCTCTGATCGATCGCATACAGGTAGCCCGAGACGTATCTCGCGGGTATGCCGATACTCCGATACATGGCGACCGACAGATGGGCAAAGTCCTGGCAGACACCTTTGCCGTTCTCGAGAACTGTTGCGGGAAGCACCCCGACGAACGTCGACCCCGGCTCGTAGGCGACCCGATCGTGGACCGAGTCTGCAATCGCTGCCACCGCCGTTTGCGCGTCGTCGATCCCTGCAACCGCAGCAACGGCAAGACCTCGCAGGTCTTCGTTCCACACGGTGTGTGGCGAGGTCGCAAGGAAAGGCACGAAGTCGCCGGCGATGCCGTCGTACGCCGTGAGCGGTGCGTCCGAGGACACCGGTTCGACAGCGCGGGTGTCGACGACTGAATCCGCCTGTACGACGAGGGCCTCATGGGCTTCCCTGACACCGAACTCATCGACGCGCGTTCCCCAGTGGTCGACATGGGAGAACACCCTCGTGTACGGCGTGACGGCGACCGAGTAGCTCACGAGTGACTGGCGCGAATCGGTGACCGGGCACGCTCGCAGCAGGTTGTGGGACTCACGCGCGGGTCGTTCGTAGATGAACTCGTTGCGATACCTGATCTCGAGTCGCATCAGGTCGCCTGCACGGTGTGGATCTCGAGGTCGGTACCGGACCTGAAGAAGTGTGCATCGACGGCGTCGGCAACGGCATAGATGTCCCGCTGGAGGTCCTCGAGAAACTGATCGAGCCCGCTGTCGACGACGGCTGCGATGTCGCAGAACTCGGCCTTCGCCCTGACCCTCCCGATCGCCCGCTCAACCTCCGTCTGGTACGGCTCGGTGGTGAGCACCTGTAATTGCGCCTCGACCTGCCGGAGGCAATAGAACACCGTGCGCGGGAACTGCTGGTCGAGGAGGAGGAACTCAAGGACATGCATCGGGTCGAGTGCGGCATCGTGCGCCTTGAGGTACGCCTCGTAGGCCGACACCGACTTGAGGACCGATACCCACGTGTGGAACCCCATCTCACCCCCACGCGCGAGGAGTCGCGCATAGCGGACCGCGAGCAGACGACAGGCCATCTCCGCGCGCTCGAGCATGAAGCCCAACACGATGAAGCGGTACCCCTCGTCACGGGGCATCGTCTGGGCCTCGACCCCGGAGATGAGCTGGCAGCGGCTCTTCACCATGCTCAGGAGCTCATAGGTCCCTGCCTCCATGCCGATGTCGAGGTTCGTCGTCATCAATTCGAGGTGGAAGCCGTTGATCGCCTCCCACAACTCGGTGGAGATGCGGTCCCTGAGCCCCCTGGCGTTCTCCCGCGCCCGGCCGATCGCCGACACGATCGACCCCGGGTTCGTCGGATCGGTGACCAGGTAGCGGCTGACCGACGGCCCATCGATCGTTCCTTCATATGCGTGACGGAGGAAGAGGACCTCAAGGAGCTCCTGCCATGCCGTCGGTTCCTCGTCCGGTGGGGACTCGAGCACGTGGTGGTAGGTCACATCGAGCATCCGGGCGGTGTCCTCTGCACGCTCGACATATCGACCGAGCCAGAACAGGTCCTCAGCGTGTCTCGACAGCATCGGACACCTCCTCATCGATCACCCAGGTGTCCTTCGACCCGCCACCCTGGGACGAGTTCACGATCAGGGAACCCTCGGGGAGAGCGACCCTCGTGAGACCGCCGGGGACGACCTCGACACGATCCCCGCTCAGCACGAACGGACGCAGATCGATGTGGCGCGGGCGGAGCTCCCCATCGATGTAGGTCGGATGTGTCGAGAGCTGGATGACCTCCTGGGCCACATAGTTGCGGGGATTGGCCCGCACGGCGGCAGCCGTTGCCTCGAGCGTGGCGGCGTCGGCGTGCGGACCGATCACGATGCCGTAACCACCGGCCTCTGCGACGGGTTTGACGACGAGCTGATCGATCCGTTCGAGGACCATCTCCATCTGGTCGGGTTCCCAGCACAGATACGTCGCAACGTTGTCGATCAGGGGTTCCTCGCCGAGGTAGTACCGGATGAGGTCGGGAACGAACGGGTAGACACCCTTGTCGTCTGCAGCCCCGTTTCCGATGGCGTTTGCCAGCGTGACATTCCCCGCTCGTGCGGCTCCAAGGAGGCCCGGCACCCCGAGCAGGGAGTCGGACCGGAAGGCCACAGGGTCGAGGAACTCGTCGTCGATCCGTCGATAGATGACATCCACCTGCTGGAGACCCTTGGTCGTGCGCATCGAAACCACCTGGTCGACGACGATGAGGTCGCGACCCTCCACCAGTTCGATCCCCATCTGCCTCGCGAGGAAGGCGTGTTCGAAGTAGGCCGAGTTGGCGACACCGGGTGTGAGGACGACCACCGTCGGATCGCCGACCGACTGTGGGGCAATGGCCCGTAGCGACTTGAGGAGCGATGATCCGTAGTGATCCACCGGTCTGATGGCATGGCGCGCAAAGGCCACGGGCAGGACCCTCGTCATGGCAACGCGGTTCATCAGGACATATGAGATGCCGCTCGGGACCCTGAGATTGTCCTCGAGCACGCGGTATGCGCCATCGCCGTCACGGACGAGGTCGACCCCGGCGACGACGCATCGGGACCCGTTCGGGACCGCGATCCCGTGTGCCTCCCGAACATACCCATCGGCTGTTTCGACGACCCAGCGCGGGATGATGCCGTCGTGTATTGCCGATTGTGGACCGATGTACAGGTCGTCGAGGAACATGTTGAGCGCCGTGACACGCTGGATGAGCCCGGCCTCGAGTGTCTTCCACTCCCGGGCGGGGATGATCCTCGGCACGAAGTCCATCGGCCAGGCCCTCTCGAGACCCTTCTCGTGGCCCGTCACCGCAAAGGTGATGCCGAGGGTGCGAAAGATCGACTCGAGCATGCCGACCCGTTCCGTGAGAGCCTCGTCGTCGAGATCGGACAAGCGGTCCATGAGGGCGCCGTAGTGCGGGCGAACGTCGCCGTCCTCGTCGTAGATCTCGTCAAAGGTTCGCATCGTGCCACTATAGGGAGTCACGTTCGTGCCCCGATTGGGCACCGAGGGTCCTGCCACAGATACGGAGAGGCATGCATCACCGCATTGAAACAACCATCGACATCGATGCACCACCTGATGTCGTCTGGCTCGTGCTGACCGAGTTGGATCGGTATCCCGAGTGGAACCCGGCCATTGTTTCGTCCGAAGGATCCCCTGTTGTCGGCACCCGCCTCACAAACCGGATGCAACAACCAGGAGGGCGAGGTATGACGTTCCGCCCGACCGTCACCGAGGTGGAACCTGGTCGGGTGTTCGAATGGCTCGGTCGGCTCGGTGTCCGCGGATTGTTCGACGGTCGACACCGTTTCGAGCTGCAACCGACGGACACAGGGACGAGGTTCGTCCAAAGTGAGGAGTTCACGGGTGTCCTTGTCCGGTTCCTGCGAAAGATGCTCGACACCCAGACGGTCGAAGGTTTCCATGCCATGAATTCGGCTTTGAAGGTCCGCGCCGAGGAGCGCGCAGGCAAGGCGTAGCCCGTGCGCGTGGCGCAGAGGGACCGCCCCAGTGCGGTGGCCTTGCGATAATGTGCCCGGGATTCTCGAGCGTCGGAGCGTCGGGATGGGCTGCCGAGCAGCAAAGGATGGATCATGACCGAGATGATTGACCGGGGAGGGGTCCAGTCTTTCACGCTCCGGTTCCTCGACGACGATCTGGAACACCAGTACCAGGTCGAAGAGGGTGCAAACGGGCTGGTCGGCTACCGGATCATCACCGTCGCGACCGCGGTCATTTGGGCAATTGCCGCCGTGCTCCTTCCGCTCGGCACCGACATCAAGCCGACCGTTGCGGTGGCAACCGGGATTCTGATGGCGGTCGTCGGGTTCATCTGCTTCGTTGCCTCAGGGTGGGCGACCACGATGAATCGACAGCATGGCCTCGCATCGCTTCTGACCTCCGCAAACGGTCTGGTGATCCTCGCACTCGGTGCGACCACCGACTTCATGCGTGGCTATGCCGTTGCGGCGATCATGCTCCTCTTCCTCTTCGGGTTCGTGTCGAGGACGAGGTTCGTGTACGCCGGGGTCAGGACGGCTGTGATCGGGTGTGGCCTCGTCGTTGCCGTCGTCGCGTACACGGGAACCGGGAGCCTGCTCATCGACTGCTTCTTCTTCGTGATAGCGGCCCTCGCGAGTCTGATCGGTCTGCGACTCATCGAGCGCATCAGGCGGGGTTCGTTCCATCAGCGGTTGGTCATCGAGGAACAGGCGAACAGTCTTGAGATCGAGCGAGCGGAGTCGGAGCGGCTCCTTCTCAACGTGCTCCCTGCTTCGGTGTCACGCAGACTGAGGGCAGGGGAACACATGATCGCGGACGACTTTCCCTCCGTGTCGGTGATGTTCGCCGACCTCGTCGGTTTCACGCCGCTCGCGGCGAAGCTCCCCGCAGGCGTTGTCATCGCGATGCTCGGTGAGCTGTTCACCGAGTTCGATGACCTCGTCGCCGAACGAGGTCTCGAGAAGATCAAGACGATCGGTGACTCCTATATGGCCGTCGGAGGGCTGCCCGAGCCCTTGGATGACCATGCCGTGCGCATCGTCGACCTCGCGCTTGCGATCATCAAAGCCACGGCCGCCTCGAATCACTTCGCCCAGCTCAAGGTACGGGTAGGCATCCATTCCGGTCCGGCGGCAGGGGGTGTCATCGGTACGAGGAAGTTCGCCTATGACGTGTGGGGTACCACGGTGAACATCGCATCGAGGCTCGAGGAGTCGGGGGTCGAGGGTCGGGTCCATGTGAGCGAGGCGACGAAAGCACTCATCGGCGATGCGTTCGAGTTCGAATCGAGGGCTCCGGTCGAGATTCGTGGCATCGGTGTCCAACCGACCTACCTGGTGGTCGACCCCGGCCGGGAGGTTGCGAACGCCGCGGTGGTGGCTACTCCTGTGGATCCTGTGTGACCGTCGCCCTCGACGGTGCCGACGGTGTCAATCCTCGTCGGACTCACAGCCGAGCAACCCGAACTCAGGGCGTTCGACGCTGTCAGCGAGCTGTGTCAGAAGGCGTCTGAGTTCGATCATCTCGTCCGGCGACAGGGCCGACCCGATGTGCTCGTCGATGCCCCTCAGGTGGACGCGCCCCGCCGCGATGAACTTGGCCTCCCCTGCACGGGTCAAAGCAACGAATGTGCCTCGTCGATCCGTCCCGCATGAGCGCCGCTCCACGAGCCCGTCGTTCTCGAGCCGGTCGATCAAACGCGTCGCACCGCTGCGACTGAGACCGGTCTGGGCAGCGAGGTCGGACGGCCGCATGGCACCGTCGGGTGCTTGGGACAACAGGATCAGGATGCTGTACCAGTCGAGGGAGACATCGGTTTCGGCATCCATCTCCTCGGCCAACAGACTGTTGACGCGCGTGAATGCGGTGATGACGCTGCGCCAGGTCTCTGACGCCTCGGTGGACTTGAGTTGCACTGCCATGGACACAGGGTAGGACAAAGTAGTTGCATTGCGCAACCAATTGGTATATAGTTGCGGGTAGCAACAATTTCACTACGCAACGAAAGGACGCGTATGACAACTCTCACCCATGATCTGATCCGCACCGTCGACGGCAAGGTCGTCCCCGCAGCGGGCACGTGGCAGATCGATCAGGCCCACACCTGCGTCGGATTCGTCGGCCGCCACCTGATGGTCAGCAAGGTCCGGGGCCAGTTCTCCGATGTGACCGGCACGATCGATGTCGCCGACAATCCCCTCGAAAGCAAGGTCAACGTCACGATCGCGACGGGGTCCGTGTCCACCGGTGCCGCCGATCGTGACAACCATCTCAAGTCAGCGGACTTCTTCGATGTGGAGAATCACCCCGAGATGACCTTCGTATCGACGGGAGTACGCCCCGACGGCGATTCGTGGATACTTGACGGTGACCTGACCATCAGCGGCATCACGAATGCCGTGTCACTGGAATTCGAGTTCCTCGGGCTCGTGGACGATCCTTGGGGCAACGCGAAGGCTGTCTTCTCCGGTCAGACGGAGATCCAGCGGTCCGATTGGGATCTGAACTGGAACGTTGCGCTTGAGTCGGGCGGGGTGCTCGTTTCCAAGAAGATCACACTCGAACTCGACGTCCAGGCCGCTCTGGCCCAGTAGCGACCCTCCGAAAGTGATGCCCCGTCGGACATCCGGCGGGGCATCGTCGCGCCTGCGGTGTCACCGTTCGCCAGCGGACAGGTGCGCACGGATCGCGCTCGTAACGAGATCGCGCAGTTCGGCGAGCAACCCGCGGCGCAGGTTCCCACCCGACCTCCGATCGGTTCCACGGAGGAGATCGAGAAGCGGCGGATTCGGCATGAGGTCATGCGTGATGGCCTCGCGGAGCCCCGACCGGAAGTCGGTTCTCGGAAGCGACTGCAATAGCGCGACATCGACCACGACGGCCTTCGGAAGCTTCAGGGTCGCAGGCAAGTCCATTCCCACCGAGGCGGCGGACACAAGCTTGGTGCGGATGTCCGTATCGACCATGGACGTCACCGTGGTGGGGCAGTGCACGATCTGCGCTCCGGGAAGACATGTCGCGACCGCCAAACGGGCGATGTCGAGTACCTCCCTCGTCCCAAGGGTGACGATGGTCGGGTTCCCCTCGACCCCGTGTTCGAGCAGCTGATCACAGACCAACCACGCCGATTCTGGCCTCGTTGCGTTGTTGGTCATGTCGAGCGGAATGGTGAGATCCACGTCGCCGATCGTGTCGCCGTACGTCGTGACGGTCGCATCGGATATCAGGACCGCGGGGCCGCGGATGTCGGCGAGTTCCCTGACCATCGGCAGGACCCCGGCTCCGACCGTGATGGCGTAGCCACCACCGGGGTTCGAGACCTCGAGGGTGCGAACACCGGTCCACAGATCCGCGATCTCGTCGGCGGCAGCCGTCGGAGTCACGGATGTGGTCGTGATCTGTGGGAACCGTGCATAGTCCGACGCCCGCTCGGCGAGCAACTCGACGATACGCGTTCGTGTGTCGGGTGAAGCGAGCAGCGGACGGTCGGTTCGGACCGTGTCTTTGGTGACGCGTTCGAGTATCTCGTCAGGTGTTGCGACAAGGCAGAAGATCCGGCCGTGCTGACTCAGGGCTCGAAGGTTCCCGGGATCGAGGAGCAACCTCCCGCCGGTGGCAATGACGAGGCCAGTGCGCTCGGAGAGCTCGGTGGCGATTTGCCGCTCGAAGCCTCTGAATGCATCCTCACCCTCGTGCTCGAAGATGTGTGCGATCGACCCATGGCGCGCCTCGATCTCCATGTCGGTGTCGACGAACTCCATGCCGAGTCGTTCGGCGAGGTCCCTCCCGACGGTGGTCTTGCCGGTACCCATGAACCCGGTGAGTACGAGATTGCGGTGCGACGTCATGGCTCGCAAGGTAGCGGACTCGGCGTACCCGGGAGGGTGCCGAGGTTCTCCCTC
>CAZDIQ010000039.1:16108-17475 GCA_964505525.1 uncultured Acidimicrobiaceae bacterium
GACCGGCGATACCGCGAGCAGCCCGACGATGAACCCGAGGAGACCGAGGTTGGCCCCCCACAACACGACCTTGTCCACCGTGCGCAGCTCGACGCGTCTGAGGCCGCCGAGGAGGATCGTGGCGAAGAGCAGGTTGGTCATCACCCCGATGAACATGGTGTGGTCGAACGCGAGGAGAAGTCCACTTTGTGCATCCGTGAGGGCATCAAAGTCGATGGAACCGCTTATCACCTGGGCGATCAGCACGGTCCCGAGAATCAGATACAGGATCAGGAACTTGGCACTGATCCTTGCGAATGCACCTGTGCCTGCACCCTTCCATCCGCTCGGGAGGAGCTCCTTGCGGTAGCGCACCACGAGGATGATGACACCGATGATCATGAGGAGGTTCGCAGGGCCGAGGAGTTCCTCTTCCATTCCCGACAGGAACCCGATGTTGACAAGAGCTCCCGCCGTGAAGAGCATCCACATCTGGGTGACCCCGACCTTGTCATCGGCCCAACGGCTGTGACCCCGGAACAACCATTCAAGAATCGCCATGGACGCGAGGATCAGGTAGCCGATGACCATTGCCGGTGGGTGACCCGAGGCGACCGACGCTGCCGTGTCGTCGTCAAGACCGGGGATTTCGCCCTTTGCGGTATAGACCCCGAGAGCCACGCCGAGTACCGACCCGATCATGAGGGAGATCCACGCAAGCAGCAAACCCAGTCTCGCGACGCTGCTCGATGTCTCCCGACTATTGGCGCGGAACAGCCAGACGGCGAACCAGATCACGACGATGAACAGGATGGTTCCGAAGATCGGACGCTGGATGCGGTCGCCCGGTATCCGATCCCCCGCAAAGAACGCGAGGACATAGAGCGCAATGGCCGCGGTCATCACCCACGCCATGGTCACCGCCCGCTTGGCCTGTGCGGCCGTCGCCGCGTCGGGCGTGAACATGAGGATGGCGGCTCCCGTGGCCGCAAGGGTTATCCAGCCGAGTGTTCCGGCGTGGACATGGGTGATGAGGGTGTCGTGATCCGGAAGGTAGATATCCAGACCGTTCAGGATCCCGATGACGATCGTCACGACGAAGAGCAGAAGGGCCGAAGTGAATGCGATACGTGCTGCGGGCCACGCGTGGGATTGCTTGATGTGTTCTACCACAGAGGTGTCCTCCTTGGGTCAGCCCAGATCAATAGCGTGAATGCTACTTTTTGGAATTCACGCGTGCTTGGGGAAGAGAGATGACAGAGGACAGAGGACAGAAATCGCGTCCTCCCTTCAGGGGGGACGGGCGAGCTTGCGAGCCAGGGGGGCGTGCGAGCCTGCGAGCAGGGGGAGGCGGCAAGCTTTCAGTTGACCGTCCAGCAAGCGAATAC
>CAZDIQ010000040.1:0-15036 GCA_964505525.1 uncultured Acidimicrobiaceae bacterium
ATAAGCACCGAGCCGCTCGCTGCGCTCGCTCCCGAAGAATGAGCGGAGATCGAGCATCGATGCCGGACTGTGTACTTTCTACTTTGTACTTTGTACTCGCAGGCGAAGCCTGCGCTGTCAGCCGTTATTCGCCGTCAACGACCCTGTCGCCAGCTTGAAGTCTCTTGGGGAGGCAACGAACATCAGGGCGTCGCTGAACGAGACGGCACCGGCTTCGTAGAGGCCGACGATCGCCTGGTCAAGGGTCTTCATCCCGTAGAACGCACCCTCGGCAATGGTCTCGTAGAGCGAGTCCATGTCCTCGGTGCCGATCAGGCGCTCACGGATAGCCTCGGTGTTGAGCATGAGCTCGACGGCAGGGATACGGCCGGACCCTTCATTCCTCGGCAGGAGACGTTGCGAGACGATCGCGGCGAGGGACGAGGCGAGCATCTGACGAACCCTGCGTTCGAGATACGGGGGGAACGAGTCGAGAATCCTGTGGACCGTTTCTACGGCGTCGGTCGTGTACATGGTCGTGATGACGAGTTGGCCCGTTTCCGCCGCGACCAGTGCAGCTTCGATCGTGTCGCGATCGCGCAGCTCGCCGAGATAGATCACGTCGGGATCCTGGCGGAGCACGGAGCGCAATCCATCGGCGAGGGAGTTGATGTCGACACCGACCTCGCGCTGGGAGACGATCGACTTCTTGTCACTGTGGAGTACCTCGATCGGATCCTCGATCGTGATGATGTTGGCCCGCCTGTTCGTGTTGATGTGATCGACGATCGCCGAACAGGTCGTCGACTTGCCCGAACCCGCCGGGCCGGTCACAACGACGAGACCCTTGGTCTCAGAGCACAGTTTGGCGATCGTCTGTGGGAGCCCGAGATCGGCAAGCGTCTCCGTGTTCTGCGGCACGGCGCGCACGACCACATTGACCGAACCGCGTTGGGTATACGCATTCACCCTGAAACGACCGAGATCGGAGCGACCCCACGCAAAGTCGACATCATTGCCCGTCGAAGGT
Source organism: uncultured Acidimicrobiaceae bacterium (assembly GCA_964505525.1). GTDB lineage: Bacteria > Actinomycetota > Acidimicrobiia > Spongiisociales > UBA5794 > UBA5794. Next base: position 1,010 of record CAZDIQ010000040.1, read on the forward strand.
GGCGCGATGTGCGCCGGCAGCATCGAATTGAGGAGTTCGGCGGTGCGGTCGGCCGACAACGACGGAAGGTCGGCCATGTGGAGCTCACCGTGGATCCGATAGGTCGGAGGAGACCCGACCTTCAGATGAAGATCAGATCCGCCGACCTTGAGTAGACGCTCGAGCAGATCCTCGAGAGTTGGAGAAGCGTTTGACATTGGGTAAATCCTCGTGCGAGTGGGCGATACCTCCGATGTATCGGCTCAGCCTCCCCGCCTCTTAACCCAGTTCCCAGTGTTTCCCGACGGATTCCCTCGCAAGCACCATGACCTGTGCGGCCGGACCCGAGACCTCGGTCGGCCAGTCGACATCCGAGAATCCGCCCTCGAGCCCCCGGACGGTCGCAATGGACCCGGTGGCGAGTGCGTCGAGGTCATAGCCCCCTTCGAGGAACGCGACGATCCGGTTGCTCGGAACAACGGTCGTGAGGGCGGCGGCCATCCATCCGTAGTGATCGGATTCGAGGCGCAGCATCCCGAGTGGATCGTCCACGTGTGCGTCGTAGCCACTGCTGATGAGGATCCACGTGGGGCTGAACTGTCGGAGGGGTGGCATGACGATCGAGCGGAACGACGCAAGGTAGTCCGGGGCGGACGTGCTCGACGGAAGGGCGAGGTTCACGGTCGTCCCCCTCCCCGCACCGGATCCGACTTCGGTCACCCAACCCGTGCCGGGATAGAACGGGTACTCGTGGATGGACAAATACAGGACATCGGGATCCTCTGCGAAGGTGTTCTGCGTGCCGTTGCCGTGATGGACATCCCAATCGACGATGGCGACCCGCTCCCCGCTGTCGGCCAGATACTTCGCAGTGATGGCGATGTTGTTGAACAGGCAGAACCCCATGGCCTTGTCCCGCTCGGCGTGGTGTCCCGGTGGCCGCACCGCCACGAACGCAGGTCCCGACCCGCTGCGAATCCGCCGCACGGCCTCGGGTCCTGCACCCGCAGCTCGCAGCGCGGCATCCCACGATGCGGGGACGACGTAGGTGTCCTGGTCCATCGCACCGCCACCGGACACACAGAAGGCTTGGACCGATTCGATGTAATCACGATCGTGGACCGCCTCGAGCAAAGAGCGATCGACGACAGGAGCTTCGATCTCCGTGATGGCGAGACCGGACGCGCGCAGAGCAGTTGTGACCGCGGTCACCCGATCGGGTCGTTCGGGGTGCCCGGCAGGGACCGCGTGCAGCAGACTGAAATCGTGTGTCACCAGGTGCAACGGCATCGGGTGGTCCTCCATGAGATAAGCACGTTCAAACCGTGATTAGCCTAGGTGGGTCGAGCCAGGACCGACGGAGAGGGCTATGGCGCTCACAGAATCATCGCACCGCGTGTTCCAGCGTGGGACATGGCCGGGATCAGTCTCCCTCAGACGAGGGTGGGCGAGAGCCGAGGCTCGACCGTGGAATGCGGAGCATCCCGAGGCCCACCTCCGCCTTGTGCGAGGTGGTGCCGGCTTCCTCACGGACTGCGTGTCCCGACTCATCGACCTCGGTGCCCCCTCGGTACTCTCGGCACCGTTGTCCGCATCGGCACGAGGCGCATGGGAGTCTGCCGGTTTCGAACCCGATATCGATCTTGCCCTTCTTCGGTTGTCCCTTGAGGGCGACCTCCCCGCACCCAACCATCTCGTCCACAAGGGCGAGAACGTACCTGTCGACACCCTGCTCGCCATCGACACCGCCGCATTCGACGGTTTCTGGCGGTTCGATGCCACGGCCATCGAGGAGGCGACGACGGCCACGGCGAGATCCGACGTGTTCGTGATCAACGACGGGGCCGACGGAGCAGCTGGCTATGCCATCGTCGGATACGGTCACGCCATCTCGTATCTCCAACGTGTTGCTGTCCATCCGGATTGGCAGGGTCACGGTATGGGTCGGAGTCTCATCCGGACTGCGGCGAGGAGCGCGAAACGGGCCGGGTCCAAAGCGCTGCTCCTCAACACCCAGTCCGAGAACGAACCGGCCATCAACCTCTACGCATCCGAGGGTTACGTCCTGCTCCCCGAGTCCCTGGCAGTACTCCGGGCGGGTTGACCCATGCCCCCACGCCTCCCTGAGCGGTACCGCCTCAACATCCGGCTCGGGAGCGACGGCGACATCGAGGAATGGCTCGCCCAGGACGAGTCGCTCGATCGACCGGTCCTGATCCGCTACCTCGCACCCGAGGCATCCCACGACCGACATCGCAGCTTCCTTCGCGGTGTGCGGGCAGCGGCCTCGCTCACCGAACTCCATCTCCAGCGCGTGTTCGCGGCAGCCGAGACTGCGGCCTCGGCATACTCGGTGAGCGAATGGGACGGTGGTGTCACGATCGCCGACCGCATCCGTGCAGGCGAAGGGCTCCCCGTTGCCGAGTTTCTGCCGAACGCGTCCGGACTGTGCCTCGCGTTGTCGCGCTTTCACAATGCCGGCGGCGTGCACGGCGCACTCGACACCTCGGCGGTCCACTTCTCGGCGGCACACCCGGCCAAGATCGGCGCGTTCGGACGGATACCCCAGTGGTCGGACGCACCAAGCGACACGAGAGCGCTCGCCGAGGTGATTCGCGCCGGCCTCACCGGCACCTACGACCAATCGATCATGCCCTCTGAGGTCCTCGACGGCGTCAACCCGTCGGTCGACACGGCCCTGCGCGCCGCCATGAACGGCGATCTCAATGCAGCAGGTCTGGCAGCCCAACTCGGCGCGATCCACATGGCACCTGAAGAGGTGAGAGCCGCGGCCAAGCCATGGCGGACCCTCGTCACCTTCGCTTTCATCGCCGTGCTCATCTCGTTGATCGCGGCGGTCGGTCTCGCTGCGGATTTCGACCCGGATTCGCCGTTCCTGTATCCGGTTACCGGCGATGGGAGAACCCCGACCCAGACCACCCCCATAGCGGTGGACGCTCCGGTCGATACGGGGGCACTGGCGTCCGAAGTGATCGTGTACGACCCCCTCGGTGACGGGACCGAAAGCGACGACGAAGCGCTTCGTGCTGCCGATGGCGATCCTTCGACCGTGTGGCGCACGGAGGCCTATTCGCTTCCGATCCGTGAGATCAAGGACGGCGTCGGGCTCGTCTTCGATGTCAAGGGGACCCCGGCGACGATGGCAGTCCGCGGCTCACCGGGAACCACCTACCTCATCGGTTGGTCAGATGCCATCCAGCCCGATCCCGGTGCGTGGGAACACATTGCGCGCGGCACCCTCCTCAACTCGGAAGTCCGGGTGCAACTCCCCCTGCGAGGTGGTGGCATGTGGCTGCTGTGGTTGATCGATATCCCGCAGCGATCGGACGGCTCATACCAAGCGGTCATCAACGAGGTCACCTTCGGCGCGTGACCGGATCACCCATCCGCAGCGGTCCGTCTCAAGCACGGCGCCCGCCTACCCTCGCGTCAGCATGACAGACCGCGCTGACCTCGACGTCGCCCTGATCGATCGCTACCTCAGTGGCGATGTCAACGCATTCAATGAGCTCATGGATGCCCATGAAGACCGCGTCTTCGCGATCTGTCTTCGGATGTTGCGTGACCGCGAGAGTGCTCTCGATGCGACACAGGAAACCTTCCTCACCGTGTTCCGGAAGGCGGACCGTTACCAGGCCAAAGCGGCGTTCTCGACGTGGCTGTACCGGGTCGCGGTCAACACGTGTTACGACCAGATGCGTCGCACGCGCCGCAAGCAGGCCGACCGGCTGCCGGAGACCCACGACCCGGTGGACATCAGGAGCACCGATGCGTTCGACGCTGCGGATCTCAGACCGACGATCGAACAGGCGTTGTCGAATCTGAACGAGGAGTTCCGTAGCACGGTGATCCTTGTCGACCTCCAGGGCATGTCGCTCGAGCAGGCAAGCGAGATTCTCGAGGTGCCCCAAGGGACGGTCAAGAGCCGACTCTTCCGCGCCAGAAAGCAACTCGCAGAAGAACTCGGGAACCTCGGAGAGGGTCCGCGACCTCTAACAGACGACAACGGAGCACCATGAACGACCGCGACCGCGACCTCATCATCGACCTCGTCGAGAATCGACTCAGCCAACCAGACGCACAGGCTGCGCTTCTGCGTGTCAAGGCTGACCCCGAACTTGCGGCCGAGTACGACCAGCAGGTGGCGTTGAAGTCCGCTCTCGCAAGTGAACCGCTCGTCGCGATGACGGCCGAGGAGCAGGCGTCGCTGAGGCAGAACCTCGTGGCACAGCTGCACCTCGATGAGGCGCCGGTCGTCGCACCGATCCGGACACAGAAGCGGGTTTGGTGGATACCGGCATTGGGATTGGGTGCCGCAGCGCTTGCTGTAACGGCCTTCGTCGTGCTCCCGGGAACGTTCGGTTCCACCGACCAAGCAGCATTCGACACGGCGGCCCTGACCGAGATCACCGTTGCAACGACAACGATGGCAGCGGCCGCCGCCGACGCCAACCCACCCCAGGACGGAACTTCGAACTTCCAGGGCGAATCCGATGCGGGTGCCATGGAATCGCCGGTTGCGGTCCCTGAGGTCGCCGGAGAAGCCGTGCCCGATCTGCTCACAGCCACCGCGGGGGACAAGACACCAGAAGAGGTCGACGAAGCGGTTGCACCGCTCGGTCTGCGCAGTGGCCCGGTCGTCGACAGCGATGCGGTCGATGTATGTCTCGAACAGCTGCGAGACAAGCTTCCACCCGAAACCACCGGGGCGATCATCCTCGGTGCAGACACATCGGGACCATCGACCATCGTCCACGTCGGTCTCACCTTCGCCGACGGGATCCAGGCAGGGGTGAGCATCGATCTCGCGGACTGCTCGATTGCTGTCTACGACGGCTGAGGTCGGAACCTCCGACAGCTAGTCTTGTGCCCATGTCCGAGCCAAGCCAGCCACTGTCCGCACGCATCGCCGACCTCCTCGAGCTGATCGCCACCAGAATCCGCGAGATGACGGTTGACCGCGTCGCGGTTGCCGTCACCTGGGTCGCCGTTGGTGTCGTGCTCTTTGCCGCGGTGGCCATGGCTCTGTTCTGGCTCCTCGTCGGAATATTCAGGGCACTCGGCGCGCTGATGGGCATGGAAACGGCGTATGCCGTCGTCGGGGTCATCCTTGTCATCGCCGGGGCGATCGTCTGGATCAAGCGGTACCCCCAGGACAGAAACAAGCAGCAGGAGTCGTAGGTGGCTGAGAAGCTCATCATCATCGGTAGCGGTCCGGCCGGGCTGACAGCGGCCATCTACGCCGCTCGGGCGGGGCTGGATCCCCTCATGGTCGAAGGGCTCGAGCGAGGTGGTCAGTTGATGATCACGACCGACGTGGAGAACTTCCCCGGTTTCCCCGACGGCATCATGGGTCCCGAATTGATGGAACAGGTGCGCAAGCAGGCCGAACGATTCGGCACGCGCATCATCACGTCGAATGTCTCACAGGTCGACTTCTCCGAGCGCCCTTTCAAGGTCTGGGTCGGTGCCGATCTCTACGAGGCCGACAGCATCATCATCTCGACGGGCGCATCGGCGCGCTGGCTCGGCATCGAGGGGGAGAAACGGCTCACCGGTTTCGGAGTTTCGGCATGTGCCACGTGTGACGGGTTCTTCTTCCGCGAGAAGGAACTTGTCGTCGTCGGTGGGGGTGACTCGGCAATGGAGGAGGCCCTGTTCCTCACCAAGTTTGCGACGAAGGTCACGGTCATCCATCGCAGGGACTCGTTCCGCGCATCGACGATCATGTCAGAACGGGTACTGAATCACCCCAAGATCGATGTCATATGGAACACCGTGGTCGAGGGGATCACGGGCGACAAGACGGTCGATGGCGTCAAGCTCCACAACATCGAGACGGGTGAACGATCGGACTTTCGGACGGACGGCGTGTTCGTCGCCATCGGCCACACACCCAATACCAAGGTGTTCGATGGTCACCTCGATCTTGACGAAGCCGGTTACATTCTCACCGATCCGGGAAGAACGGAGACCTCGGTCGAGGGTGTGTACGCCGCTGGTGATGTGACGGACAAGGTCTATCGGCAGGCGATCACCGCTGCCGGTCTCGGGTGCCAGGCGGCGCTCGATGCTGAGCGCTGGCTCGAAGCCCAGCATTGAGGGAATCAGACAGGGCGACCATGGGTTGCCAGATGGTGGACAAGGAGAAACATTCACATGGGTGAACACACAACAACAGTCACCGACACCGACTTCGCAACCGCGATCGGGTCCGACACCCCGACCCTCGTCGACTTCTGGGCGGAGTGGTGCGGACCGTGCAAGGTCATGAACGGGCCCCTTGAGGAGCTCGCAGCAGAGAACTCGGGCAAGTTGACCATCGCCAAGCTGAACGTCGACGAGAACCCGGCAACGGCATCGGCATACTCGGTGATGAGCATCCCGACGATGATCGTGTTCCAAGGCGGCGAGGAGAAGCGTCGCCTCGTCGGGGCCAGGTCAAAGGGCCAGCTTGCTTCGGAGCTCGCCGAGTTCACGAACTGAACGGCTTTCTGCCACCATTGAGCTGTGAGGCTCTACCACGTAGGTGACCGCGGTGCTCCCGTGCGCGATGTCCAGGACCGCCTGATCGCTCTCGGGTTCGATTGCGGTGATGATTCCGAAGGCGTTTTCGGCGAAGGGACGCGCGCGGGCGTATTCGACTTCCAGACGTCGCGGGGAATCCCACCCGACGGCATCGTCGGTCCCGAGACGTGGCGTTCCCTGGTCGAGGCCGGCTACCGCCTCGGCGATCGGATGCTGTATCACCGCATTCCCATGATGCGTGGCGACGACGTCGCCGAACTCCAGGCCCGCTTGAACTCTCTGGGTTTCGACGCGGGGAATGTCGACGGCATATTCGGACCCGAGACCCTCAGCGGACTGCTCGACTTCCAACGCAATCGCCACATGGCCGAGGACGGCATTGCAGGGCTCACCGTTGCCGGCGAACTGAAGCTGGTCGCCCGCGCAACACAGAAGCACGGCCGCGAGGCGGTCCGTGAACGCCAATGGCTCGGGACACTTCCACCGACGATCGCCGGCCAACACATCTTCATCGATCCCGAATGCCGGACGCCCCCAGAGAGTGCGGCGACGTGGGTGGCGGCGATGGAGACGAGCTCGTCGCTCCAGATACTCGGGGCCCGTCCCGAGATCAGTCGCTCGATCGACACGACTCCTCCCCCTCGGCTGCGATCACAGAAGGCCAACAAGCTGGACACGGACATCGTCGTCGGGCTGCTCGTGCCCGAGGACGGCGAGGACAGTGTCTACTACTTCAGTTCCGAGCACAGCCGGTCCGAAGCGGGTATGGCCATTGCGCTCCACATTGCGGATCGGTTGGGTGTGCGATCCCTCGGAAGGACCTTGCCCATCCTCAAGGAGACGCGTTCGCCCGCTGTCGTCGTTGCCATGCGATCGATGAACCGTCGGACCGGCAAGGTGATTGCGAACGCGGTGGCATCGCTGTACGAATCCACCCAGGACTAGCGCGATCGGTCAGTCGCCGTCGAAGAGATGCCGATAGATCCGCTCGAGGTCGTCCGCCGACGCGTACTTGATGGTGATCCGACCACCCTTGCCCTTGTGGTCGATCTTGACCGAGGTGCCGAGTCTGTCCTGGAGCTTGTCCTCGAGTTCGATGATGGCCGCCGGGCGGATCTCACGTACCCGGGCGGACCCCGGTGGGTCGGCCTTGGCCGAGCGCAGCCGCATCGCCTCTTCGACCCGTCGCACGGTCCAACCCTCGACCACCGCCCGTTCGGCGATGTGGATGGCATAGGCATCGTCATCGGAACTGAGGAGCGCACGGGCATGCCCCGCGGTCAACGCACCGCTCGCCAGCATCGCCTGGATCGGGCCGGGGAGCTGGAGCAACCGCACGGTGTTGGTGACGGCACTCCTGCTGCGACCGACCTGTCTCGCCACCTCTTCGTGGGTCATTCCAAATTCTTCCAGTAGCTGCTGGAACGCCGCAGCTTCCTCGAGAACGGAGAGATCCTCACGCTGGAGGTTCTCGACGAGCGCCTCGGTGAGGTTCGCTTCGTCATCGGTGGTATCCCGGATGACCGCGGGAACCGTCTCGAGTCCGGCCTGCTTGCTTGCCCGCAGCCGGCGCTCCCCTGCCACGAGGACGTATCGGTCCCCCTGGACTCGCACGACGATTGGTTGGAGCAGCCCGACCGATTGGATCGACACCGCCAAGGCGTCGATCCCTCCCTGGTCGAACTCCGATCTCGGCTGTTTCGGATTCGGATCGATATCGCTGAGCGGTATCTCGGCAAACCCTGATGATGGTCGGTCCTGTGGGATCAGGGCATCGAGTCCCCGTCCCAGCCCGCCTTTACGTGCGGCCATGACGCCTCCTGAACTCGCGTGCCAATTCCCTGTATGCGATCGCTCCCCGCGACATCGGGTCGTAGGCCTCGATCGGCTCGCCGTACGACGGTGCCTCACTCAACCGGACCGTCCGCGGAATCACGGTCTTGTAGGTCGTGTCGGCGAAATGCTCCCGCACCTGGGCAGCGACGTCCGCCGACAACGTGGTCCTGCCATCGAACATCGTGAGCACCACACCTTCAACCTCAAGCTGAGGGTTGATGTTCTGTTTGACCAATCCGATGTTCCTGGTGAGCTGGCTGACGCCTTCGAGGGCGTAATACTCGCATTGGATCGGGATGAGCACCTCATCGGCAGCGGTCAATCCGTTGATCGTCAGCAGCCCCAACGACGGTGGGCAGTCGATGAGCACGAAGTCGTAGTCATCAAGGATGCTGGCAAGGGCGTTCTTGAGCCGCTGCTCCCGTGAGAACAGCGACACCAATTCGATCTCCGCCCCGGCCAGTTCGATGGTCGCCGGGATGACGTGAAGATTGCGCACGGACGTCGGTTCGAGGACATCCTGGACCTCGACATCGTCATGGACGATCAGTTCGTAGGTCGACAGTTCTATCGACGAGCGGTCGATCCCGAGACCGGAGCTGGTGTTTCCCTGGGGGTCCAGGTCGACGATCAGGACCGTTTCCCCTTGCAGAGCAAGGCCTGCACCGAGGTTGATGGCTGTCGTCGACTTCCCGACGCCACCCTTTTGGTTTGCGATTGCAACAACCTTGCCGTCAGACATCGAGGTCCATCCCGTGTTGAGTTTTCATTCGTTGGTCATCCTAAGGAGCCAGAACGGTGAGTCAAGCATTCCTTTGGATTCTTCCGTCAGTTCGTATCGGATCCCGGCAGGTGGTCGGGGGAGTTCCGGCTCGTTCTCGCCTCTCGACACACCGAAGAGCCCGGTGACCGGGGCTGATCGCCGCCCCTGCACAACGCGCGCTGCGGCCTCGATCGTCAGGGAGGCTCGGAATGTCAGCACGTCATAGTTTTGAGGCAGTTGCGCCACGTCCGCCTGCACTACGGCCACATTACTGAGCCCGAGAATCCGCACCGCCCGACCCGCCAGATCGGTTCGGCGTTGCGAGCGATCGACAAGGACGACCTCCAGATCGGGTCGACAGATGGCGATCGGGACTCCAGGGAGCCCGACACCCGACCCGATATCGGCAATTCGGGCCGCATCGGGAGGCAATCCCGCAAGGAATAGCAATGCATCGGCGACATGGCGGTCACGGATCCGGTCGGTCTCTGATGGACCGATACCACCGGCAGCGAGCGCCTCGGATCCGAGAAACGCCTCGTAGTGCTGCAGTTTGGCGTCCTGGTCGGTGTCAAGCTCGACCCCGACATGGGTGGCGATAGGGCGGTACGAGTAGGGATCGGGTGAGGTGGCCATCGGGGACCATCGTAGCGGGTTGTTTCACGTGAAACCGATCGACCACCCACCCGACAGATGTTTCACGTGAAACAACAAAGGCGGAATCCCGGAGGATCCCGCCTTTGTGTACGTGGTTTGTTGGGTTTGGTGCGGATCTACGCCTCGTAGGCAATGACCACGGCTCGGCGTGGCTCGTCACCTTCCGAATAGGACCGAACCTTGTCCAGTTCCGCAACGGCATCGTGGACGACCTTGCGGTCGGCCGCATTCATCGGTTCGAGCATGATCTCGCCCTCTTCCTCGATGACCTGCGCCGCAAGCTTGCCGGTGTAGATCTTCAATGCTTCCCGACGTCGCTCGGCGTAGCCGTTGATGTCGATCCGCATCCGGGGTGCACCATAGGTCTTGCGCTGGACGACGGTCCTGGTCAGTTCGAGGACGCTGTACATCACCGAACCCTTGGCTCCGACGAGCGCCTCGGTCTGTTCTCCCGTGACATCGAGATACAGGACGTCGTCCTCGATCCTGGTGTCCACGGAGCCTTCCAGTCCGAAGGCTTCGAGAAGCCCGGACAGAAAGCCCGCAGCGACCTTTGCCTGTTCTTCGATAGGTGCCGCCTCTGGGCGGTCGTCGCGCTGCATCTTCTTGTCTCCCTTGGGCTTCGGGCCGGTTTGTCTGGACCCCTGTCCGGGCTCGGAGCTGCTCCGGTTGTTCGTTTTGCCAGCCTGGCGATCGTTCGGCTTCTGCGTGTTCTGATCGGTTCGCACCGGTTTGTCGTTGGTCCGACCCCGGCTCCGGCGTCGATTCCTCGATCGCGGGGCACGGGTCACCTTGACAATCGCCATCTTCCCACCCATGCCGAGGAAACCCGCGGTGGGTTCCTGGATGATCTGGACCTCGGCGTCGTCCCGACTCTGGATTCCGAGTTCGACCAGGGCAATGTCGACTGCCTGATCTACGGTGCTGCCTTCAACTTCAACCCATTCCATCGGGCTACTTCCTTCGTTTGCGGTTGCGCTTCTTGCTCGCGTTGGGCGAGGGCTTGTCTGGCTTGGGGTCGTCACCGGAGGGATCCGGTTCCTCCTCCTGCTGGGCCAGAGCCTTTCGCGTGGCGGCAGCATCACCATCATTGTTCCCCATTCTGAGAATGATGGCCTGCTGTCCGACACGGAAGAGATTGGAGGTTGCAAAGTAGAGACCAAGACCCGCAACGAAGTTCCAGGTGATGAGACCGAACACGACGGGCATGACCTTCATGGCATTCTGCATGCCGGCCATCTGTGGCGGCTGTTCCTGGCCGTCGTCCGTCTTGCGGCGACGGGTGGTCTGGACTTGCTGGTAAAATCCGGCAGCCACGATCACGGCGATCAGCAGTATGTAGGGGATCGAGCCGACGATATCGCCGAAATCGACCGCCTGGGAGGGCCGAACAAGCAGGTTCATCCCCAGGAAGCGCACGTGCTCGAAGGTCGAACTGGCGATGTCGACACCGGGTTGCAGGGTGCTGGTGAGGTTCCCATCGGCCCCGGTCACATACAGCGCACTGTTGGCAGCCTCGAGGACACCCTTGAGCGTCGACCCGGCCGGAATCCCGTGGCCCTGCCACAACACACGGTAGAGGGCGAACCAAATGGGCATCTGGACGAGGAGGGGGAGACATCCCGCCGCAGGGTTGACCCCACGCTCCTTGTACAACTCCATGAGGCGCTTGTTGAGCTCCTCCTTGTCGCCCTTGAGCTCCTTCTGCAGCTTCTTGACCTCCGGCTGGATGTCCTGCATCGCCTTCATCGATCTCGTCTGCTTGACCGTCAGCGGGAACAGCAACAGGCTGACCGTCAGGGTCAGCAGGATGATCGCAATTCCATATTCTGGAATAAGGTCGTAGAAGAAGGCGAGCAGACTGCCAAGAAGGCTCAGCAACCACTCCCATGGGGCGAAACTCACGAGGGACTCCCTTGTGTCTTGTGCAACGCGGAATCAGATCCCGGAACCGGGTCGAATCCACCTTCGTGGAACGGATGGCAACGAGCAATGCGGCGGATCCCCAACCAGGACCCCTTGATCGCACCGTGGATCTCGATGGCCTCGTATGTATAACGCGAACAGCTCGGGTGGTAGCGGCACCTCGCCCCGAGCAACGGCGAGAAGAAGCGTTGGTAGCCACGGATCAACAGCAAGAAAGCCTGCGAGATGGGGCCGACGGTGCGGGTCTCGCTCACGAGCCTGATTCCTTGCGCTTCGCCGACTTCATCGCATTGGCCTCGAGAGCGTCCGTGACCCAACCGAGGATGTCGTCGAACGATGCGTCGACGATTTCAGGGGTTGCCACGAACACGTAGTCGGTTGCAGGCTTGAGTTCGACACGGCTGACAGCCTCACGCATTCGGCGCTTTGCCCGGTTGCGATGTACGGCATGTCCTACCTTTCTTCCTGCAACGACCCCGACCCTCGGTGGTCCGGCCGCTCCGCCAGCCTCGAGGGCGACGATGGCCCCCCGACGACTCCGGATTCCGATCCGGTACACCCTCGCAAAGCCCCGGGAACGCAACGGCACGAAACCCCGCCTAGGCAGAGAGCTCCTGACGACCCTTGGAACGACGACGCTTTATGGTCGCGCGTCCGACACGGGTTCGCATCCGCACACGGAATCCGTGTTTGCGCTTGCGACGCCGCTTGTTGGGTTGATAGGTACGTTTCATGTGAGGTGACCCCTGTTTGGGCGAAGTGATGTAACCGTCGTGCTGACGGAACGCCAACATTCTAGGTCGCGGACCATCCAACCGTCACACTCACCGAAGTCCGCGAAAACTCTCAAGTGGTCGCGAAACACAGAACAAGCGGATTTCGGCAAACCCTGTCAGGAACCGTGCCCGTCCACCCGACGTCCGACCCGCCAGAACCCTTGCCATTACTGGGTTTGCGGGCGTTCCGGCACCTATCCACACCCTGTGCTTACTTCGGTTTTGTCACTCTTGAAGTGTCGCAGGAGGCGTCTATACACTCGCCTCCGCTCCTGGCAAGCATCGCCTTGCTCTTCCCAAGGAGCCGAGCCATGAGCTCCGAAACACGCTGAGCACATGGCGCATCTTCTCCACATGCTGTGGATAGATGTGTGGACAGAGTTGGTGCCTTGGATGAAGAACAATGGAGGACGCAGAACAGTGGGAGCTACTCAAACGACTCCCGGGTCAGTCGATTCGAAGATCGAGCTCTTTCACAGTCGCCTACGCGATGTGATCGGTCCAGCGAAGTGGGAAACCTGGATCAAGCCACTTGCTGTCACCCATGACGGTGACACGCTCACGCTCGAAGCCCCGAATCGATTCAATGCGACCTGGGTCAAGGACAACTACACGCACCAGATAGCTGAGATCAGCTCATCGGTCTGGTCGCAGCCTTTCGAGGTCGCCATCACGGTGACGGATGCTCCCCAGGTGGAGCAGAAGCAGGACGAGCGACCGTATCAACCGTCCCTCGATGATCACGCACGGTCGAGGATCGACGAACCACTCGCACAGGGCGACACGTCGAACCTCCTCGCTCGCTACTCGTTCGACAATTTCGTCGTCGGTGCGTCGAATCGCTTTGCCCACGCCGCGGCCCAGGCGGTCGCCGAGAAACCGGGCCGCCACTACAACCCGCTGTTCATCTACGCGGGTTCCGGGCTCGGCAAGACGCACCTCCTCCATGCCGTGGGGCAACATCGCCTCGAGCTGTCCCGCAACGCCATCGTGAAGTACGCAACCTCCGAGGCCTTCTTCAACGACTTCATCAACTCGATCCGCCGCAAGAAGATGGACGACTTCAAAGCGAGGTACCGGAAGGTCAACATCCTCCTCCTCGATGACGTCCAGTTCTTCGAGGGCAAGGAGATGGTGCTCGAGGAGTTCTTCCACACCTTCAACTCGCTCTACGAGGCGGGCAACCAGCTCGTCATCTCGTCGGATCGCAGTCCGAGGGAGCTGCGGACCATCGAGGATCGGCTGCGGAGCCGCTTCGAGTGGGGCCTCACGACCGACATCCAGAGCCCCGACGTCGAGACCCGTCTCGCCATCCTGAGAAAGAACGCCGCGGCAGGGGACAAGCCAGTACCCAACGAGGTGCTCGGTTTCATCGCGGAGAACGTCGCCGACAACATCAGGGAACTCGAGGGAGCCCTCACAAGGGTCAGCGCGTTCGCAACCCTCACCAACGCGCCCGTGACGCTCGATCTCGCAACGAATGTCTTGCGCGACATCGTCAAGCTCCAGGCCGAGGAGCCGCTCACATCCGACTCGATCAT
>CAZDIQ010000040.1:15136-17208 GCA_964505525.1 uncultured Acidimicrobiaceae bacterium
TGCGCGACATCGTCAAGCTCCAGGCCGAGGAGCCGCTCACATCCGACTCGATCATCTCGACGGTGATCCAGTACTACGAGTTGCCACGCTCGGAACTGGTCGGACCTTCGCGTCGCCAGCCACTGGCACGGCAACGCCAGATCGCCATGTACATCTGCAGGGAGCAGACGGGGCTCTCACTCCCACGCATCGGTGCGGCATTCGGCGGCCGGGATCACACGACCGTGATGCATGCGGTCGAGAAGATCACCAACCTCCTCCAGGCGGACAAGGCCGTCTATGACGAGGTCACGGCCATCACCCAACAGCTGAGGACAAGATGACCGTTGTCCACACGCCATCGGCACCCGGACCCGGGAAGGTGGATATCGTCCGACCGGTACACACCCCCTGTGGATACCGAAACCGCCACGCACAACGGGTCGGGGACTCTTCTCCACAATCCACAGGACCTACTACTACAACTACTCTTTTGAAAAACAAACCAGCAGAAGCAACAGCAACCAGGGGAAGACACGAGTGAGAATCAGGGCAGAACGAGATGATTTGGCAGACGTCCTTGCCAGAGCTGGCAGGGCCGTTGGGACCCGATCCCCGCTGCCCATCCTCCAGGGTGTCCTCTGTGAGGTGAGTTCCGGCAAGCTGACGGTGACCGGTACCGACAACGAGGTCACGGTGAGGACCTACCTCGATGTCGAGGTGACCGAGGAGGGCCGGACGGTGATCCCGGCGAAACTCGCCGCCGAGGCCGTCCGCAAACTTCCCCACGGGGCGGTGACCCTTTCCTCGGCCGACGGCCATGTGGAGATCACGGGCAACGGTCCCCAGTTCAAACTCCGCGAGATGTCCGTCGACGACTTCCCGAAGATCGCTGACGCAACAGCCGGCGAGGAGGTGTCGGTCGACGGCGCGAGTCTCGTCAAGGCACTCACCCAGGTCGGTGTCGCGGCGTCGGGTGACGATGCGAGACCGACACTCACGGGAGTTCTCTTCGAGGCCAATGAGGCGAGCCTGCGACTTGTTGCAACCGACTCATATCGCCTTGCGGTCCGGGATGTCCCCGGTGTGGCGACCGAGGGTTCCAAGCTCGTGCCGTATCGGGCGCTGCGTGAACTCGGTCGGACGGTCGGGATCGGGCCGATGACCGTGCGTCTCGGTGAACGCGAGGCCTCGTTCGTCACCGACCAGGGCCGCCTGACGGTGCGGATCATCGACTCGACGTTCCCGAACTATCGCCAGTTACTCCCCGATGGTCACCTCAATCGCCTGACCGTGGACAAGGCCGGTCTTCTCGAGGCCGTCGATCGTGCCGCACTCGTCGCCGAGGACCACATTCCTGTCCGGCTCGCCATGCACAGCGGTGGGGTCGAACTGTCCGTCATCCGCCAGGAGGTCGGTGAGGCGACGGAACTCCTCGAGGGCGAATACTCGGGCGAGGACATGACGATCGCCTTCAACACGAGGTACCTGATGGACGGGATCAACTCCGTCGACGACGAACTCGTCGTGATCGAGACGTCCGACCCCCTCAAGCCCGGGCTCATGCACGGCGGTTCGAGCGACGAATTCCGGTACCTGTTGATGCCTGTCCGCCTGTAGTGGGCGATGATCATCACATGGCTCGACGTCCGTGACTTCAGGTCCTACGAGAGCCTGCGTTTCGAACCCGACCCGGGCGTCAACGTCCTCGTCGGTGACAACGGTGAGGGCAAGACATCGGTGCTCGAGGCCATCGGCTACCTCGGCACGACGAAATCCTTCAGAGGCGTCCCCGACGAAGCGCTGATCCGTGAGGGGGCGGAATCGACGGTGATCCGCGGCGAGTTCCGTGGCAGGGCGAGCGACACGACCGTCGAATGCGAGCTCCCGAAGGCGGGACGGCGCACGATTCTCGTCAACGGGAAACGTCCGGCGAGGATGCGCGACGTCCTCACGGCCATTCCCGTCGTTGCGTTCCTCCCCGACGACCTCGACGTCATCAAGCGTGGGGCGGCGATCCGTCGTGACTATCTCGATGACCTCGCGGCAAGGGTGTGGCCCCAGGCGGTCGCCGACCAGGCCGACTACGACCG
>CAZDIQ010000041.1:0-5885 GCA_964505525.1 uncultured Acidimicrobiaceae bacterium
GGACGCGATTGCTGGCTGTCAACTGAAGGCTGAAAGCTGTCCTCTGTCCTCTGTCATCTGCCCTCAATCACGTATCCCTCAAGCGCTCCCAGTATCTCATCGAAGTGTTGCCTGCTTTTTGTTTCGATCGACAGGGTGATCTTCACGGTTCCGAATTCGAGACCGGTGCCCTCTCGGTGGTGTTCGACGGAAAGGACATTTCCACCCAATGCACCCACTCGATTGAGGACTTCGGCGAGGCGGCCGGGCTCGTCGGGGACCGTGACACTGAATGATGCGAATCTCCCTCGTGCTTCGAGACCGTGGCGGATGACCGAGTCGAGGAGCAACAGGTCGATGTTCCCACCCGTGAGCACCACTGCCGTCTTCCCTGAGTTCACGACCGCCTGGTTCATGACGGCGGCCACACCGGCCGCTCCCGATGGCTCGACGAGATACTTCGCCCGCTCGAGGAGGAGCGCAACGGCTTCGGTGATCTGGCGATCCGAGACCGTCACGAGATCGTCGACCAGGTCCTCGATGATGTCGAAGCAGATCTGGGCCGGGCGCGACACCGCGATTCCGTCGGCAACCGTCGGGTGGCTCTCGATCTGGACCGCCTTGCCGGTTTCACGCGCACGCAGATACGTCGGAACGGCTTCGGTGCTCACTCCGATGATTCTCGTCTTGGGCCTCAGGGCCCTGATGGCTATGGCGGAGCCCGAAATGAGCCCACCCCCGCCCACAGGGATGACCACGGTGTCGACGTCAGGGACCTGCGCCATCAGCTCGAGACCCAAGGTCCCCTGGCCGGTGATGATGTGCCTGTTGTCGTAGGGATGGATCATCGTGGCGCCGGTGTCTCGTGCAAAGGCGAGCCCGAGGTCGGTCGACTCGGCCAGATCGGATCCCCCGAGCCGCACATCAGCGCCGTACTCCCGTGTGGCCACGATCTTGGGAATCGCCGCGGATTCGGGCATGAACACCGTCGAGGCGATTCCGAGCTCGGCGGCTGCAAGGGCGACACCCTGTGCATGATTGCCAGCCGAGGCTGCGACGACACCGAGGCGCTTCTCATCGTCGCTCAGTTGTGCCAGTGCGTTCATCGCGCCTCTGATCTTGAACGAGCCGGTGCGCTGTAGGTTCTCGGCCTTCAGCAGTACCTCGCTTCCGATCAAGCGTGAGAATGATGTCGAAGTGATCGTCGGGGTCTCGAGTACCACAGAACTGATCCGGTCCTTGGCAGCCTCGATATCGGCGAGAGAGATGGGCATCAGGGAACGCTAACCGCTGCGCACACCTTTGGCTGTTGACTGTCGATCCCAAGAGAGCGAAACTCCCCATTTCAACTGCCGTTTGGCTGTGCGAACCGATACCATGTAGCTCGGCTCCCGATGGGGGCCGTTTTCCTGACGTCCCGAGGGGTAGTTACCCGTGAAGCCAAAGCTCCAAACGACATACTCACCGAAAGCGAGCGAGATTGAGCGCTCCTGGTATGTCCTTGACGCCACCGACGTGCCGCTTGGTCGCCTCTCATCCGAGGTGGCACAGGTCCTGCGTGGCAAGAACAAACCGACGTACGCACCCCACATGGACGGTGGTGATTTCGTCATCGTTGTCAACGCCGACAAGATCCACGTTTCGGGGAACAAGGAGATCGAGAAGATCTACTACCGCCACTCCGGATTTCCCGGCGGTCTGCGTGCCGAAACCCTTTCACAGATCCGTAAGGATCATCCCGAGAGGATCATCGAGACTGCCGTTCGCGGCATGCTCCCGAAGAACCGTCTCGGTCGCCAGATGATGTCCAAGCTCAAGGTATACGCGGGACCAGACCATCCGCACGCCGCACAGAAGCCTGAGACCCTCACCCTCAAGTACCGAAAGGTTGATGC
Organism: uncultured Acidimicrobiaceae bacterium; assembly: GCA_964505525.1. Lineage (GTDB taxonomy): Bacteria > Actinomycetota > Acidimicrobiia > Spongiisociales > UBA5794 > UBA5794. The sequence continues at coordinate 1,875 of CAZDIQ010000041.1, forward strand.
CTGATGGCAAAGCCAAAGCCGCTCGTCCAGACCACCGGTCGCCGCAAGAGTTCCGTCGCCCGTGTCCGTCTCTACGAAGGCACCGGGACGTACACACTCAACGGTCGCTCGCTTGAAGACTATTTCAAGGATCCCGCCATGCGCGGAAGGGTCACCGAGACCTTCAGGGTCGCTGATCGCGAAGGTGTCTACGACGTCAATGCGACACTGCACGGTGGCGGCACGACCGGACAGAGCGACGCTCTTCGTCTCGGCATCGCACGAGCACTCATCGCCATAGACATCGACCTTCGCCCCGCCTTGAAGAAGGAAGGGATGCTCACCCGTGACGACCGTCGGGTTGAGCCAAAGAAGTACGGCCTTCGGAAGGCTCGTCGGGCACCTCAGTTCACCAAGAGGTAGGGTGCCCGCGGGCCACGGCCCGGAGGAGTCAAATCCGCATGGAAAACCCAAACCCGCGTCTCTTCGGCACCGACGGAGTCCGCGGTGTCGCCAATACCGAACTGACCGCCGATCTCGCCATTGCCTTGGCGCGGGCAGCGGGTTCCCAGATCGATGGTCCGGTGGTCATCGGGCGCGATACTCGACGCTCAGGGACGATGCTTGCTGCTGCGACCGCTGCCGGCTTCAACAGTGTCGGTATCGACACGGTCGATCTCGGAATCATCCCCGTCGGAGGCGTGTCACGTTTGGTGCGTGACTCGGGTGCGTCGCTCGGTGTGATGATCTCCGCCTCCCACAACCCCGCAGCCGACAACGGGATCAAGTTCTTCGGGAAGGATGGCGCGAAGCTTTCCGATCAACGAGAAGCTTCCATCGAGGCCAGGTACTTCTCCAAGGAACCGTATTCGCGCCCCGTGGGGTCGACCGTGGGCATGCAGACACAGATGACCGATGCGATGAAGCGGTACATCGACAAGATTGCCAAGACTGTGTCGTACTCGATGCGCGGGCTCGAGTTCACGGTCGACTGTGCCAACGGAGCGGCATTCGCAGCCGCACCGGCGTTGTTCTCCAAAGTCGGTGCGTCCGTCGAGATCGTTGCGGACATGCCCGACGGCATGAACATCAACGACGGTGTCGGGGCCACCCACCCCGAGACCCTCGCGAAGTTGGCGAAAGGTCGTGTCGGGCTCGCCTTCGATGGGGACGCCGACCGCCTCATCGCAATCGACGAGGATGGTCAGGTCTGCAACGGCGATGTCATCATGGCGATCTTCGCCAAGTGGCAACACGAGCGCGGCAAGCTCAAGCACGACATGGTCGTTGCGACCGTCATGTCGAACCTCGGATTTCATCAGGCGATGGCGCGCCTCGACATCGACGTGGTCGTCACCCCGGTAGGGGACAGGAACGTCGTCGAATCGATGCGCGAAACGCAAGCAGTCGTGGGTGGTGAGCAGTCGGGTCACATCCTGCTCGAGGACCGCTCCACGGGTGATGGTCTGCGAACTGCTCTGCGCCTCATGGAGGTCATGGCTGCCACGGGTCAGGAGCTTCGCGAATTGCGGACCGTGATGGTCGAGCTCCCCCAGGTACTCGAGAACGTCCGCGTTGCAACGAAGGAAGGCTGGGAGGACAACCCGCAGATCCTGTCGGCCATCGAGAGTGCTGAGCGCTCGCTCGGCCCGCGGGGCCGCATCCTCGTCCGCCCATCAGGCACCGAACCCCTCATCCGCGTCATGGTCGAAGCCCCGTCCGCAGGAGAAGCCCGCGAAGTCGCCGACGCAGTCGCCGCCGTGGTCAAGACCGAACAGGGCTAACCCCTGCGACCGTGGGTAAATAGTCATTCCGCAAACCTGAGAATGGCTCTACCCTGTGGATACAACTTAACCAGACAGTGAGATACCAACCAGTCCAGCGCCCGACCTCGGATCCCGAGGCGACGAGGAAGAGGGAGTATCGAAATGTTCGGCGGATGCCCTCTCGGCCGGTCACGGTCGTGACGGTGTGGGTCAAAACCGGGAAGTGATCCCCGTAACAGAGACCACATCGATGTGATGGACCTGCTCACCGCAGTGTCCGAGCCGCAATCTCCTGTCCAGTTCAACAAGGAGATGGCGCGCGTGTGCGGAATCATGGGATACGTCGGTCCACGACAAGCAGGACCGATTCTTGTCGACGGACTCAGAAGGCTCGAATATCGCGGTTACGACTCGGCCGGGATAGCAGTCACAAACGGCTCGATCCGGGTGCGCAAGGCACAGGGCAAGATCGCCAACCTCGAGGCACTGCTCGAATCGGATCCTCCTGCGGGCACGATCGGCATCGGTCACACCAGGTGGGCAACCCACGGTGCACCTACCGACGCCAATGCACACCCCCACACCGACCCGACCGGCGAGTTCGTTGTCGTGCACAACGGGATCATCGAGAACTTCCAGTCGCTGCGCGAAGAGCTGTTGGCCTCAGGCGCCAAGTTCGCGAGCGAGACGGACTCGGAGATTCTCGCCCACCTGGTAGCTCGTGAATACGACGGTGACCTGGTGGAAGCGGTCCGCAGAACCGTTGCACTGTCCCAAGGCGCCTATGCCATGGTTGCGATGTCCAAGCGCGAACCCCGCAAGATCGTCGCGGTCCGCAAGATCAGTCCCCTGGTTGTCGGGCTCGGCGACGGTGAGACGTTCCTTGCGTCCGACATTCCTGCCGTGCTCCACCACACCAGGGACTTCATGATCATCGAGGACGACGAGATGGTGATTGTGACCGAGGACGGTGCGACCGTCGAAACGATCGCCGGCGAGCCGGTGAACCGCGAGGTCATCCACATCGACTGGAACGCCGAGCAGGCCGAGAAGGGTGGATACGAGCACTTTATGCTCAAGGAGATCCACGAGCAGCCTGCCGTCGTGACGGAGACGCTCGCGAGCCGCCTTGAAGAGGGTGGTGGAGTGTGGCTCGAGAATGTCGGCTTCGACGATGACTATGCGGCGAACATCGGCCGTGTGTGGATCACCGCATGCGGAACCGCCTATCACGCAGGACTCATCGGGCAGGAGATCTTCCGCCGGGTCCTACGGGTTCCGACCAACGTCGAATACGCGCATGAACTGAGGTACGCAGATCCCATCATCGGTCCGAACGAACTCACGATCGCGATCTCGCAATCAGGCGAGACCGCCGACACCCTTGCCGCCGCCCGGCTGGCCGTCGACAAGGGATCGCGGATGCTCGCTATCACGAATGTGGTCGGGTCGACCCTGTCGCGGTATGCCGACGACATCCTCTACACACGTGCGGGCCCCGAGATCTCGGTGGCGTCGACCAAGGCCTACATGGCGATGCTCATTGCCCAGTACTTGTTGGCACTGAGGATCGGTGCGGCGCGCGGCACCGTCGATGCGGAGTTGGCCGCCAAGGTCTCCCATGGGCTCCACCTCATGCCCGCGGCCCTCGAAGAGGTTCTGAGTCGTGAGGCTGACGCCGAGAAGGCGGCAACCCTGGTTGCCGATGCCGATGACATGTACTTCATCGGTCGTGGTCTTGACTATGCGATTGCCATGGAGGGGTCACTCAAGCTGAAGGAGATCTCGTATCTCCACTCCGAGGCGATGCCCGCTGGTGAACTCAAGCATGGGACGTTGGCCCTGATCACTGACGACGTCCCCGTCGTTGTGATCCTCACCCAGCGTGACGTGTACGACAAGACCATCTCCGCGGTCCAGGAAGTCAAGGCACGCGGTGGTCGGATCATTGCGGTCGCGTACGACTCCGATACCGAGATCGACGCCCACGCCGACACCGTGCTGCGGATCCCCGACATGGAGGATCTGCTCGCACCCGTGGCAGCGGTCGTTCCGCTGCAACTCCTGGCCTACCACGTTGCCAGGATGCGCGGCCACGACATCGACCAACCAAGAAACCTGGCAAAGAGCGTGACGGTGGAGTAGCCCGCAGGCGAGCCTGCGGGCAAGCTTTCAGTTTTCAGTTTTCAGCTTTCAGCCGGAAAGGCTTCTAGCTTTTGGCTCGGGGCACTCCCAACTGTGGACTGTGGACTGTGGACTGTGGACT
>CAZDIQ010000041.1:5985-13666 GCA_964505525.1 uncultured Acidimicrobiaceae bacterium
ACTGTGGACTGTGGACTGTGGACTGTGGACTCGTCCCCTTGCCCGAGGATGCGCTTCGCTAGGCTGAACCCCATGAGAAGGGGACTCGTTCTTGGGGTTGCGTTGATGCTGCTCACGGTGGCGTGTTCGAACGGCTCGTCGGGTGGAGAAGTCGACACGACAACCACACTTGCGGAAACGACCACGTCAACCCTGCAAACCACGACATCCTCTTCGACCACGACGACCGAAGCCCCGCGTTCTGGTCCGGGATACGGCGGTGAGGCGATCGTCGCCATATACGACTCCCCCCCAACTTTGAACCTGTGGGGTGAGCAGGGTAACCACCTGGTCACGACCGTCGTGGCCCAGATGTGGATGACGGGAGCCTGGGACATCGATGCCGAGGCGTTGGAGCTGATTCCCGATGTCGTTGTCGAACTACCTACAACCGCGAACGGGGGTCTGGTCGTCAACGACGATGGCACGATGACGGTCACGTATCACATCGTGCCCGAGGCCCGATGGGACGATGGCGTACCGATTTCGGGGCAGGACTTCGACTTCACCGTCAGCGCCTCCCTGCGCACCGAGGCTGCCCGCGAGTTCGGGCACCCGTACACCGACGCCGACATCGTGGCGACGGATGCCCAGGACAAGACCTTCTCGATGACGCTGCGCAGGCCGACGCTGCAGTACGAGAAGTTGTTCCAGTGGATCCTCCCGAGCCATGCCCTCGATGAGACGACCTTCCCCGTCGACTGGGACGGTACGTTGTGGCCCGCCGGTGGGCCCTTCAAGGTGGTTGACGCCGATCTCTCCCGAAGGGTGCTGCTCGAGCGAAATGAGAACTATTGGAAGACTGATGCAGAGACAGGCATGCAATTGCCGTACCTCGACTCGGTCGAGGTTGTTGTCATCTTCGAGTCCTCGGAGCAACTCCGGGCGTTCCGCAACCGCGAAGTCGATGTCATCGATCCGAGTCCTGATATCAACACCGTCGTCGAGCCCCTCATTGCAATGGCGGACGAGGGTGTGGAGACGACGGTGAGGCCGGGTCCGGCATGGGAGCATCTCGGGTTCCAGTTCGGCCCCGGAAGATTCGAACGGTCGGAGAACTCGTGCAATGAGAACCTCAAGTTCCGACGGGCGGTGATCCATGCCCTCAACCGTGGGGCGGTGGCCAGCGAGGCGTATCAGGGGTACGGCGTTGCGATGTCCTCGTACGTCGATGCCTTCACACCGAGTCTGTCGACCCGCAACTGGGATGCCTACACATACGACCCCGGACTGGCGAATGACCTGTATCAGGAAGCAGTTGCGGAGACCGGACGGCCATGTGAAGTCGTGTTTTCGACCACAAGCAATGCTGAGTTGCGACCGAGGCTCGCCGATTTCTACGCCGACATGTTCGCCGCGGCCGGCATCCCGTATCGCCAGGAACTCCTGGATTCCCAGGTGTTCTTCCAGGAGGTGTTCGATGCCGGAACGTGGGATCTCGGACAATGGGCGTGGGTTGGTTCCTCGGGCATGTCGGGTCTTGTCGCCATCCACGATGTCTTTGATCCACGGAGTCCGAAACCGCGAGGCGACAATGTCTACAACTGGGGCGTTCCCGGGTCGTCCGTGATCGATGAACACACCGAGCGGTTTGCCGAGCTCGTGGATGCCATGAACAGCACTATCGACGCTGACGAGATCGCCACCCTGGTGGCAGAGGCCCAGTCGATCCTCGCTGAGCAGGCCGTCATCGTCCCGCTGTTCGGCCGCATCGCCGTCGGTGCGGTGTGGGCCGATGAGATCGGGGGCTACGAATTCAACCCGAGCGAAGCCGGTCACACCTGGAACATCGAGTATTGGTATCGCACTGACCGGTAGCGCACCGTGAAATCGTCGGTCTTGATCAAGAACAGACAGGAGACCAGGTGAGTGTCACGATTGAGCGAAACGGAGCAGTCGCGACGGTGATCCTCCATCGGCCCGAGGTCCGCAACGCGGTGGATGGCCCGACGGCCGAAGCACTGTATGAGGCGTTCGTGGAGCTCGACGGCGATGAGTCGGTCTCGGTCTGCGTCCTGTGGGGCGACGGCGGCACCTTCTGTTCGGGAGCGGATCTCACCGCATTGGGCACCGAACGCGGGAATCGTCTGGATCCCGATGGTCAGGCACCGATGGGTCCGACTCGGCTGGCGATGACGAAACCGGTGATCGCGGCCGTCGAGGGCTATGCGGTCGCGGGCGGCCTTGAGCTTGCACTATGGTGCGACCTACGTGTGGCGGCCAAGACTGCTGTCTTCGGTGTGTTCTGTCGACGTCTCGGCGTTCCGCTCGTCGATGGCGGGACAGCCCGCCTTCCCCGGATCGTCGGCTACAGCCACGCAATGGACCTCATCCTGACCGGCCGCGAGGTTCTTGCAAGCGAGGCGAAAGAGATCGGGTTGATCAATCGGATGGTTCCACAGGGTTCCGCCCGCATCGAGGCGGAGAGGCTCGCCTCGGAACTGGCGAATCTGCCACAGACGTGCCTTCGGAACGATCGCCTGGCACTCATCGCCGGCGTTGGTCGTTCGATCCCCGATGCGATGGCAACCGAGTTCGATCTCGGGATGCGAACGATCGGGAGCGGGGAGACGGCTTCTGGAGCCGAGAGGTTCGTCGCGGGTGAGGGTCGTCACGGAAGTTGAGGCTCTCGGTCCTGTGCGGTCGGTAGGCTGACAGGATGGAAATCATTGGTCTCGGAGTCGATCTGGCAGACGTGTCGCGGGTCCGCCGTCTGCTCGACAAGGATCCCGAACGGTTCCGGAAACGCTGCTTCACCGACGACGAATGGGCATACGGCCAAAGGTTCGCCGATCCGTCAGAACGCCTCGCTGCACGTTTCGCAGGCAAGGAAGCCGTGATGAAATCGATGTTCACGGGCTGGCGACGCGTGCCATGGACGGACGTCGAGATCACCGGTGGGGGACCGCCCAGAGTGAAGGTCCACGGCATGGCGAAAGAGCGTGCAGACATGCTTGGTATCACGGACTTCAAGATCACGATCACACACACGGGGGATACCGCCCTCGTCTTCGTCGTTTCGGTCGGGGACCGCAAGCGATGAGACCGGTGCTTTCGGTGGCCGAGATGCGGCGTGTCGATGCGCAATCCACCCAGGACGTCGATCAGCTGATGGACCGAGCCGGATACGGCGTTGCCCTGGTCACGGCCGAACTCGGGGCAGGGTACGGCTCGACGGTTCGTGTGCTGTGTGGCAAGGGCAACAATGGCGGTGACGGCTATGTCGCTGCCACGTACCTCGCACGTCGGGGCGCCACCGTCACGGCGCATACCCTCGGAACACCGGAACCCGATTCACCCGCGGGTCGCGCGGCTGGCCGGGCCAGCCGAGCCGGCGTGCGCATCGCGCCGCTCGGAGAACCTGTTCCGGCGGACTTCGTAGTCGATGCGATCGTCGGCACGGGATTCACTGGGACCCTCGATGCCACCGTTGCCGCATGGACCGAAACCGGTGCCGTTGTCGTGTCGGTGGATGTGCCGTCCGGGCTTGATGGTGATCTCGGTGTCGCTGTTGGCCCCGTCTTCGTCGCCGATGCAACCGTGACATTCCACGCACTCAAACCGGGCCATGTGCTCGGAGATGGTCCCGACATCTGCGGCGAGGTCGTGGTTGTCGACATCGGGCTCTCAGGAGGTGATCCGGACCTTCTGGTCATGCAGGGCAGCGATGTTGTCGTGCCCCATCGAACGAGAAACGCCCACAAGTGGTCTGCGGGTGCCGTGGCGACCGTCGGTGGCGTACCCGGACTCACCGGTGCCGCCGGGTTCACGTCTGCGGCTGCCCTACGGGCGGGTGCGGGGGTGTCGATTGTGACGAGCACTCCGGATACGAACCAGGTCTATGTGTCACAGCATCCCGAGGTCACCGTGCTGGCATCGCCAGGCAACACATCGAAGGCGGACGCTGAGGCACTCCTCGAACATCTCGGTCGGTTCGATGTTCTCATTGTGGGGCCAGGGCTCGAACCTGCGTCGGTCGAGTATGTGTCGACTCTTGTGGCAGGGTTCGGCGGAGCTGTCGTGCTCGACGCCGGAGCGCTCAACGCTGCGTCCGGACCATCCGACCTTGTACGCGGAGGCGTGACCGTCCTGACCCCGCACGCAGGCGAGTTCCGACGTCTGACGGGCGTGGAGCCATCGGTCGAGGCTGCGAGGAATCTTGCACGTGATGCCGATGCGATCGTCGTGCTGAAGGGGAACCCCACCATGGTCGTCACGAGTGAGATCGGGCTCGTCATCGATATCGGCGGTCCGGAACTCGCAACCATGGGCAGCGGCGATGTGTTGGCTGGTGTAATCGCAGCCTTCCTCGCCACATCGGACGAACCGCTCATCGCAACAGCCTCGGCCGTGTACGTCCACGCACTCGCAGGTCGCAACGCTGCAGCTACCACAACCCCCACCGTCATCGACGTGTTGCGCGAGCTCGGGCCAACGGTCCGGCAAGCGACGTACGGAATCGATTGGGCGGACTGACCCATCTGAGTGGCACGATGAGTCGGCAATCCGCAGTCCTCTGAGACTGGCTACCGTTCTCTCGGTCAAAGAACGGAGACGCCTTGCGGCCATCGTGGATCGAGATTGATCTCGGTGCCATCGAGCACAACGCACGGGAGATTTCGGCCCTCGTCGCACCTGCGCAATTCTGCGCCGTCATCAAGGCTGACGCTTACGGGCACGGGGATGTGCCTGTGGCCGATGCCGCCATGCGTGGCGGAGCGGGTCTTCTTGCCGTCGCCCTCGTCGAGGAGGGTGTGCGACTCAGGGAAGCCGACGTCGATGCCCCGATCCTTGTCTTGTCCGAGCCATCTCACGACGAGATCCCCGACCTTGTCGCCAACTCCCTGACCCCGACTGCCTACCGGATGTCGTTCGTGCAGCGTCTCGCCGAGGAGGCGGAGGCGGTGGTGAACGTGCCGTACCCCGTGCACCTCAAGGTGGACACCGGCATGTACCGCGTCGGCGCCGCCCCCATTGAGGCCTTTGCCATTGCGCGAGCCATCCACAACGACCCGAGGCTCGACCTCCAGGGGGTCTTCACGCACTTTCCGGTCTCGGACGAGGACCGCGAATACACCGAACGTCAGAACACGGCCCTCATGCGGTTCCTGACGACTCTCAATGCCGAGGGGATCCGACCGCGGTTGATCCACGCAGCCAACACGGCTGCGGCGTTCGATCTGCCGGACACACGGCATTCGCTGTGTCGCGTCGGGCTGGGTCTCTACGGGATACGGCCGACAACCGACAGCGGCCTTGACCTCGATCTTCGCCCGGCGATGAAGGTCGTGAGTCATGTGGCGTATGTGAGGCCGCTCCCTTCCGGCGCCCGTCCGTCGTACGGTCGCATCCGGTCCTTGGACGGTTCGCGCAACGTCGCCACCGTACCGATCGGTTACGCCGACGGCGTACCGCGCAGCCTCAGCACCACCGCTGACGTCCTTATCCGCGGGAAGCGGTATCCATACGCTGGCACCGTGACGATGGACATGGTGATCGTCGACGTCGGCAACGATGAGATCGAGACAGGTGACGAAGTCGTGCTCCTCGGTTCCCAGGGTGACGAATCCATTGCGGTGGAGGAGTGGGCGGACCTTCTCGGAACCATCACGTGGGAGATCATCTGTCATTTCGGCCCGAGATTGCCGAGGCGCTACGTGGGTGGGACAGGTGACGAGTAACTCCACGATCACCGCGGTCCCAGGCGTCGAGGTCGGGCACACGACCGACACCGAGGCAAGAACCGGTGTCACGGTCATTGCGTTCCCCTCGCCGAATGTCGCGGTGGTCGATATCCGTGGTGGCGGACCGGGGACCCGAGAGATCGGGGTCCTCGGCGAGGCGATCAAGCCGGTCCCCGTGGATGCGATCGTGTTCTCCGGTGGGTCCGCATTCGGGCTCGGAACCGTCGACGGCGTCATGTCCGAGCTTGAGTCCATGGGACGGGGTGTCCCGACGCCTGCCGGTGCCGTGCCGATCGTGCCTGCGGCCATCATCTACGACCTTGCCGTAGGCAGGGCCGACGTCCGCCCGACGGCCGCTGACGGTGCGGCTGCGTTCAGAGCCAGAACATCTGACCCCGTTGCGTGCGGTCCCATCGGCGCCGGCACGGGTGCGACGATCAACAAGTGGGCGGGTCTCGAAGGGATCGTGGACGCCGGCGTGGGGTCGTTTGCCATCCGGGTCGGCGAAGCGACGGTCGGAGCGTTGGTCGTTCTCAACGCCGTGGGTGATGTGGTAACCGGCGATCTGTACGACCGCAGCGATCCCTCTCGTGACCTCGCTCCCGGGCTGACGCTCGACGTTGCGCAGAACACCACCCTGATCGCCGTTGCGACCGACGCTGGGATCAAGGATCGCAACGAGCTGCGTCGTATCGCGATCCGGGCGCACGACGCCCTCGGTGCCACCGTCGTCCCTGCCCACACGCGATACGACGGCGACACGGTGTTCGTCGTCGACTGTGGCGAGGAAGACGCGGAAGCGAACATCGACGCCGTCGCCGAGGCTGCGTTCAGGTGTGTCGCCGAATCGATCAGGTTGGCAGCGGGCCGATGACCGTGCCGATTGCCGAGATCGCGACGATCGACGAGTTGGAAGCTGTCGCTTCTGTGTGCACGATGTGCAGGCTGTCGGAGACGCGCAACACGGTGGTGTTCGCCTCGGGATTGCCGAGCGCCGATGTCATGGTGATCGGCGAGGGTCCGGGGCAGCAGGAGGACGAACAGGGAGTCCCGTTCGTCGGACGATCCGGCCAGCTCCTCATGCAACTGCTCGCCGAACAGGGCATTGCACGCGACGACGTGTACATCGCCAATGTCGTCAAATGCAGACCGCCACACAACCGTGACCCCCGACCCGACGAGATCGACGCGTGCAAGCCGTATCTCCGTCGCCAGATCCAGTTGGTCGATCCGAAGGTCGTCGTGACCGTCGGCAACTTCTCGTCGAAACTCCTCCTGAACACCACGGCTGGCATCACCCAGACGAGGGGGCAGTCGTACAAGTGGTGGGGGAGATACCTCGTGCCCACCTTCCACCCTGCCGCCGCGCTGCGAGGCGGGCAACGTGTGACCGACGACATCCGCAACGACATCGCGATCGTGCGGTCGTTGCTCGACGGTAGGCTCGCACCTGACCCGGAATCGGATGCATCAGTCAAAGCCCCGTCATCGCACGAGGCGCCTCACGACGAACAGCTCGGTCTGTTCGGAGCACCATGACCATCGCAGTACACGCAAAATCCCCTGACGAAACCCGTGCGTACGGGCGTCGGCTCGCACCCCTGCTGACCGCTGGCGACATCGTCGTGCTTTCAGGTCGGCTCGGTTCAGGAAAGACGCTGTTCGTCTCGGGGATCGCCGAGGGTCTCGGAATCACGGAACGCATCACAAGCCCGTCGTTCGTGATCGCAAAGAGCTATCGCAGCGGTTTCCTTCCACTGTTCCACGCAGACGTGTACCGCCTCGGTTCGATCGCCGAGTTCGATGATCTCGACCTGATCGACGACGCCGCGGATGGTGCCCTCGTCATCGAGTGGGGTCAGGCCGTCATGGATGCGCTTCCTGAGAGCCACGTCGTCGTCCTGTTCGAGGGTCACGAGGACGAGCGCACGATCACATTCGACCCCAAGGGTGCCTGG
>CAZDIQ010000041.1:13766-16816 GCA_964505525.1 uncultured Acidimicrobiaceae bacterium
GTGCGCGCAGCCACGGGCAGGAGACGGATCTGGCCCGTCGTCGATATGCGTCGCGGCCAGGTGGCGGTGGCACCGTTCACACCTCTCCCCGGTGGTGTTGCCCCGGACGGCGTGGCCGAGATTGTCGGACCGGACGACTTCAATGCGATCCTTGAGGCTGAGCCATCCGACGCACTTGTCGTCGGCGACTGGATGTGCCTTCCCGACGAGATGTGGGCGGGTCTTCATCGTGTACGGCGTGGTCGACCGAGGTACCCGTCGGCCGAGACACTGCTCGAGATTGCCGACATGCTGGCTCGTCATGACAAGCTCACGAATGCCGAGGATGTGCGTCCGAAGTACATGCGCGAACCCGACGTCCAGATCAACTGGTCATCATTCCGCTCAGAAGGGGCGTGGCCGGATGCCGACTGAGATCAGGAAGATGGGGCGCTCGGACATCCCCGAGGTCGCCGAGATCGAAGGTCAGGTGTATTCGACGCCCTGGTCACCGCGCGTCTTCTTCGACGAACTCGCCATGCCCAACCGCCGATACCTCGTGCTGGATTCCGACGAGGGGATCGTGGCCTACGGCGGTCTGTTGCTCGTCGAACATGATGCGCACATCACCACGATCGCCGTTGCGCCCGAGGTACGGGGGCGACGCCTGGGATTGCGCATGATGCTTGCGCTTGTCGATGAGGCCCTTGCGAACGACGCCAAGCACCTGACGCTCGAGGTGAGGGTGTCGAACACGTCGGCGCAGAGTCTCTACGAACGTTTCGGGTTCAATCCGGTCGGCAGGCGGAAGAATTACTACGTCACCGAGGACGCCCTCGTGATGTGGGCAACGGACATCGATACCGCCGAATATGAGTCGTTGATCGCGTCGATCCGGGCAGAGGTCGTCGGCTCAGGTGCTGGTGTCGCCAACGCCGCCAATTCTGGGGAGGTGTCATGAGCGGTCCGATCGTCCTCGGAATCGAAACGAGCTGTGACGAGACGGGGGTTGCGGTCCTCGAGGGCATGGAGGTCCGCAGTTCGGTGCTTTCGAGCCAGGTCGACGAACATGCCCGTTTCGGTGGCGTGGTGCCCGAGGTGGCGGCGAGGGCCCACGTCGAGGCGATCCGACCTCTGGTCCACAAGGCGATCACGGTGGCAGGGATACACCCGTCGCAGCTCGATGCCGTCGCCGTCACCCGTGGCCCCGGTCTCGTCGGCGCTCTGACCGTGGGATACGCGTATGGCAAGGCATTGGCCTACAGCCTCGGCAAACCGCTGTACGGCATCGACCACATGGAGGGTCATCTGTTCGCACCACGGCTCGCGTTCGCCGGATACGAGCCGCCAGCAGTCGTCCTTCTGGCCAGCGGCGGCCACAGTCAGATCATCCACGTCAAGGGCTGGGGTGACTACGTGGTGCTGGGTGGAACCATCGATGACGCTGCGGGGGAGGCCTTCGACAAGCTCGCAAGGTATATGGGGCTCGGGTATCCGGGTGGGCAGGCCATCGATCGCGACTCGACGGGTGGTGATCCCGGTGCAATCGAATTCCCCCGCGCCCTCCGGGACCGCCCGTACGACTTCTCATTCTCGGGACTCAAGACGTCGGTCATCACATATCTCGAGAACGCCAAGGAGGCTGGTGCGCTTCCTGACCGCGCCGATGTTTCGGCGTCGATCCAGGAAGCGATCGTCGATGCGCTCGTGACCAAGACCTTCAACGCTGTCGATGCAACCGGCGTCGAGATCGTCGGAGGTGGGGGTGGTGTGCTCGCCAACCGTCGTCTGCGCGAGAAGCTCGCTGCGGCGGCCGACAAGCGCGGCGTGCAACTATTCGTCCCCGAACCCGCTCTTTGCACCGATAATGGGGCCATGATCGCAAGCGTCGCCGTTGACATGCTTGAGCAGGGCAGGGAGCCGGACCCGCTCGCGCTCGATGTCGATCCGTCGATGAGTCTCGGGGTATGAACGGCGGCATCAGGCTCGGAACCGTTCGCGGTGTCGAGGTCGTGGCAGACGCCTCGGCCGTCGTCCTTGCGCTCTTGTTCGGCGCCGTTGTGTTCGTCGACCTGCTCACGAGGGAGCTCGTTGCCTCGAATGAACGCGGGCTTGTGCTTGCATCGATTGCGGGCGTGATGATCGTCGTGTGCATCCTCACCCACGAGGCTGCGCACGCCGTCGTGGCGACGCGGAGTGGGCAGAACGTGCTCGGGATCCGGATCTTCATGTTTGGTGGGTACTCGGTGATCGAAGGTCGCCCGACGCCCATGCAGGAGTTCCGCATCGCAATCGCCGGTCCGGCCACGTCGATCGGTCTCGGGCTCGTCTTCTGGGTGTTGACCCTCGTGCTTTCGGGCGATGACATCGTTGCCACGGCGAGGGCATTGGCGCTTGCCAACATCGCCATCGGACTCTTCAATCTGTTCCCGGGGTTTCCGTTGGACGGCGGTCGTGTGTTGCGCGGTCTCATCGCCTCACGGGGAGGGGACCGGGTGGGGGCCACACGGGCTGTTGCGTCGATCGGGCGATACACCGGATGGGCGGTCATGGCCGTGGGATTCCTGTTGGTGATTTCCCGGCAGGGCTCCGGGCTCTTCTGGCTCGTTGCCGGCTGGTTCCTCGCTGCGACGGCGGTCCAGACCGGTAGGCGGGAGGAGCTGACACAGATGTTCGACGGCTCGACGGCCTCCGACATCATGCACCCGACCTTCGATGCCGTACCGTCCAAGATGCACATCGACAGGATGGTCGAACTATTCGGGATGGGACCCCAGATGCGGACCCAGATCGTCCATAGGAATGGTCACGTTGTGGGTGTGATCGGTCACAAGGAGATCGAGGTCCTGGCTCCTGCGAGATGGATCTCGACTCCCGTGGAGCGTGTGATGACCGAGATAGGTCCTGCGGATCTGGTCGATGCCGATGAACCGCTTGAGTCCTTGATGCTCCGACCACCCGGCCCGAGCCGACGGGCTGTGGTCGTGCGGGACGGAACCGTCATCGGAGTCATCGAAGCCGCCGACCTCGGCTATCACCTGGAAGCAAGTAGACAGTAGAAAGTCCACAGT
>CAZDIQ010000042.1:0-16526 GCA_964505525.1 uncultured Acidimicrobiaceae bacterium
GGACGTGTGGTCGTGCACGCAACGAGTAGGGCGACCTTTGACCCCTCCGCACTCCTGTCAGAACCCTGACTAGGTTGCGGTATGGAAGGTGGGGGCGAAAACTTCTCTAGGCTGGCGGCTTATGCGAATTGTCATCGTTGGGGCAGGCGCGATCGGGTCGTTTCTTGCGGAGATGCTCTCCCTCGAACGGCTCGATGTGGTTGTCATCGAGTTGGACCCGGAGGTGGCTGCGGCTGCCCGAGCTGAGATCGACTGCCTCGTCATCGAAGGCAACGGTGCGTCGCTCGAAACACTGAAACAGGCAGGGATCGAGAGTGCGGACCTCCTCATTGCGGTGAGTTCCTCCGATGCCGTCAACGTCCTTGCATGCTCCGCAGGAACCAGGCTCGGCATTCCCCACAAGGTGGCGAGGGTCGAAGACCCGCATCTCAAGGCCGAGGTCGAAGCACTCGGTGTCGATCTTGTCATCGACCCCGACGCGGCCGCCTCCCGTGACCTCGTCGCGCTCGCCTCGGGCGGCGAAATCGCCGAGATGATCAATTTCGGATCGGGTGACCTGGTGTTGATCGGCGGATACATCGGCAAGGGCGCACCGATCATCGGAGGGACGCTCGCCGAGCTGCGTGACACGGTCGTCGGCTGGGACTGGCTCGTCGTGGCGGTCATCCAGGGCCACGAGACGAAAATAGCACGCGGTGATACCACGCTCCAACTCGGGGACCACGTGCTCATGATTGCGAGAAGTGACAGCGTCGAGAAGGCATACAAATGGTTGGGGTTGTCGTCGAGACCCGCGGAGAAGGTGATGATCCTCGGCGGAACGCGACTCGCTCGGCTCACTGCGGGACTGCTGACGGCCAGGGGGATCCACACCACCGTGATCGAGCCCGACATGGACCGCTGTCGGCTCATCGCCGAGAAGTATCCGCGGGTCGTCACGGTGTGCGGGGAGACTTCGGACAAGAAGTTGCTCGAATCCGAAGGGGCAGGGAACGCCGATACGGTCATGGCCCTCACCGGATGGGACGGTGAGAATGTGCTGGCCGGGATGATCGCCAAGGATCTCGGTGCCCGTGAGGTGATCGCGAGATTCTCCAACACCGATCTCATGGGACTCGGGGCAGGTGTCGGGATCGATGCAACGGTGAGTTCACGGCTCTCGGCAGCCAATGAGATTCTTCGCTTCGTGCGCCGGGGATCGATCCAAAGGGTTGCGACGTTCTCGGACTCCCAAGCCGAGGCGATCGAACTCGAGGTAGGACCGAATTCCCATGCCGTCGGCAAGACATTGATCGAGTTGAAGCTCCCGCACTCGTTGATCATCGGCGGTGTCCAACGGGGCGACGATGCTTTCGTGCCGAGGGGGAACACAAGGATCGAGGTCGGCGACCACCTCATTGTCATTGCACTGCCAGACGCAATCGCTGCCGCCGAAAACCTGTCGGGTTAGCCGGTGTCGTGGCGCAATCTTCTCCACGTCGTTGGTGCGGTTCTCGGTGCGATAGGGCTCTCGATGATCGCCCCCGTCATCGTCAGCGTCATCTACGCGGAGTGGTCTGAACTCCCGGGTCTGATCGGTGCGGGCGCATTCACGACCCTCTTCGGATACGCCCTGTGGAAGACGTTCGATCGCCCTGGCGAGCTCAGCACGAGGGAGGGTTTTGCGTCCGTCGGTCTGGCGTGGATCGCTCTTGCCTTGTTCGGGGCACTGCCGTACCTGCTCACGGGTTCGATCCCGGACATCAACAGCGCCGTGTTCGAGTCATCAGCGGGGATCACGACAACGGGTGCGTCGGTCTTGTCGGATCCAGGCCTCCTGTCCCACGGTGTGTTGTTCTGGCGGTCGCTCACCCAGTGGGTCGGTGGCATGGGGATCGTCGTCCTCTCGGTTGCCATCCTGCCCCTTCTCGGTATGGGTGCGGTCCAGCTCGCACGTGCCGAATCGCCCGGACCCGATCCGGACAGGTTGACGCCCCGGTTCTCCGAGACGGCCAAGCGACTCTGGTACGTCTATGCAGCCCTGACCGGCATCGAGATCCTGTTCCTCTGGTTCGGTGATATGACCTTCTTCGAGGCCATCAATCACTCGTTCACGACGGTTGCGACCGGTGGGTTCAGCACGCATGGAGACTCGTTGGGTGCCTTCTCGGCGTACTCGCAGTGGGTTGTGATCGTATTCATGCTCCTGGCGGGTATCTCGTTCACGCTCCACTACAAGATCATCCGTCGGGACAAGCTGGCGTACTTCAAGTCGGTGCCACTCCGTGTCTATCTGGGAATCGTCACCGTGGCCGCGGTACTGATGACGATCGGCACATGGGGTGAATCGGCATCGACCACCATCAGGGACGCCATCTTCACGTCACTATCGATCGTGACGACAACGGGTTTCGACACCGCCGACTTCGGTCTGTGGTCCCCAGCGCTCGGCATCATGATCGTCGGGCTGATGTTCGTCGGCGGTATGGCAGGGTCGACGTCTGGTTCCATCAAGGCGGATCGTCTCCTCATCCTGTCGGAGGCATCGCGTACGGATGTGCGTAGGCTCATCCACCCGAGGGGCGTGTTCGTCACGAGGGTCGGGAAGGATCCGATCCCCGACCGCGTCGTCGAAACGGTCCAGACGTTCTTCCTGCTCTACATGTTCGCGTTCATGACCGGTGTCTTCCTTATGGCCATCATCGGTGCGTTCATGGATACGGGGGAGGGCATCGTGACCATGGTGTCAGCCGTCGCCTCTGCGCTTGGCAATGTCGGGCCTGGTCTCGGTGAGGTCGGACCAACCGGCAACTACGGCGGTATCCCGGGTCTGAGCAAGTGGCTGTTGTCGTCGCTCATGATCGTCGGACGTCTCGAGATCCTCCCGATCCTGATCCTGCTGAACCCAGAGGTATGGAGGAGATAGTTTTCAGTTTTCAGTTTTCGGTTGTCAGTCTTCAGTTTTCAGCTCATAGCCCGGAAGGCTCCTAGCTCCTGGCCAGCAGCTGGTCTGTCCTCTCTCCTCTGTCCTTTTGTACGACCGACACCCGAATACCGAATAGCGAATACCGATTCCGGATGCCGGCTGAAAGCTGTGAGCTGTGAGCTGAAAGCTGTGCGAGCTGTGAGCTGTCAACTGAAAGCTGAAGACTGACCGCCGTATACTCGCCGCGTTTGCAGACCCTTTCCTAGGCAGGAGCGAATTCCTTGGCAGATCCACAACTCTGGCTCTATATCGCCATGGGTATGGGTGCCGCGGCACTGATACTGGCTTTCGTCTACGCACGCCAGGTTCTCGCCGTTTCACCTGGCAACGACCGAATGACCGAACTGATGGTCGCCATCCGCGAAGGCTCGATGGCCTTCCTGCGTCGCGAATACATCGCCATCGCGGGATTCGTGGTGATCATGGCCGTCCTCATCTATGCGCTCCTTGATTGGGGTCGCCCGTGGGGTGCGGTTGCCTACGTCTTCGGTGCCGTGCTCTCTGCCCTCGCAGGATTCGTCGGGATGAGGATTGCAACGGCCGCGAACGCAAGGACCGCGGAAGCCGCAAGGACGGGTGGCACGGCCGGAGCACTTCCGGTCGCCTTCCGCGGCGGCGCCGTCATGGGATTCACCGTGGCCGGTCTCGGGCTCCTCGGCTTTTCGCTCGGTATCTGGTTCTTCCGCAATGTTCTTGATGTCGGCGACGACTGGGTGGACATCGTCACCGCCATCGGTCTCGGTGGATCGTCGATCGCCCTGTTCGCTCGTGTCGGCGGCGGTATCTACACGAAGGCAGCCGATGTCGGTGCCGACCTTGTGGGCAAGGTCGAGGCCGGTATCCCCGAGGATGACCCACGGAACCCCGCCACCATTGCGGACAATGTCGGTGACAACGTCGGGGACGTTGCCGGCATGGGTGCCGACCTGTTCGAGTCCTATATGGGAGCACTCATCGCTCCGATCGCATTTGCGGCGATTGTGTTCGGTGGCCAAGCCGTCCTGCCCAGCCTCATCTTCTACCCCCTGATGATCGCTGCCATCGGCATGGCGGCGTCGATCTTCGGATCGTTCCTCGTTCGCCCGAAAGGTGACAACCTCGCCCGTGCCCTCCACATGGGTACGTGGTCGGCAGCCGTCATCACCGTCATCGGTGTTGCCGCATTGACACCGGTGATGTTCAACGGGGTCGAAGGCGTCAAGAATTCATGGGGCTTCTTCATTGCGGTCGCCGTCGGGCTTGCCGTCGGCATGCTCGTGGGGAAGATCTCCGAGTGGTACACCTCGGATCACTACAAGACCGTCAAAGAGATTGCACGGCAGTCCGAAACAGGTCCTGCCACGGTCGTGCTCGCCGGTATCGCCGAGGGCAAGAAGTCGGCGGCGTTCTCCGTCATCGTCGTGGCCTTCGGTATGTGGGCAGCGCATTGGGCGGGTGAGCTCGCACTGGACAATGGCGGCATCTACGGAGTCGCGATTGCGGCCATCGGCGTGCTCGCCACCCTTGGCATCACGATCTCGGTCGATGCCTACGGACCCATTGCGGACAACGCAGGCGGCATCGCCGAAATGGCGGGGCTTGATCCTGAGGTACGCGCGGCGACCGATCAACTCGACTCACTCGGCAACACAACCGCTGCTGTTGCGAAGGGCTTCGCCATCGCGTCTGCTGCCGTCACCGCACTCGCCTTGTTCTTCACGTTCGCCGAAGCCGTTGGCGTCTCGAGCTTCGACATTCTCGACATCAGGGTTGCGGTCGGTCTGTTCATCGGCGGCATGTTCCCGTACCTGTTCGCCGCCCTGACCATTCAGGCAGTCGGGCGTGCCGCGTTCCAGATGATCGAGGAGGTCCGCCGTCAGTTCCGGGACATCCCCGGTCTGCGTGAAGGCAAGCCAGGGGTCAAGCCCGAGTACGCCAAGTGCGTCGACATCTCGACCAAGGCATCGCTGCGCGAGATGATCATCCCCGGTTCGATGGCCGTCGTTCTGCCGTTGGCAATCGGATTCCTGTCGGTCGAGATGCTCGGCGGTGTGCTCGCCGGTGCGCTCGTCTCAGGGTTCCTCCTCGCCATCTACATGGCGAACGCCGGTGGCGCATGGGACAATGCAAAGAAGTTCATCGAGGCCGGTGCATTCGGTGGCGAGGGCTCCGATGCCCACAAGGCCGCCGTTGTCGGTGACACGATCGGTGACCCGTTCAAAGACACCTCGGGACCTGCCATGAACATCGTCATCAAGGTCATGACCATCGTCTCGCTGATCTTCGCCTCAGCATTCGTAAGCGCCGGCGGAATTCTCTAGAGAGTCCAAGAAGCAGCAGGAGCTTTCAGCCTTCAGCTTGCAGCTTTCAGTCCAGAAGGCTCCCGGCTCTTAGCCTTGGGCTCCTAGCCAGCACCGAGGACCGAGTAATGACGTGCTGGCTGAGAGCTGAGAGCTGAGAGCTGAGAGCCGAAAGCTGAAAGGCTGTGGACTGTGGACTGTGGACTCTGCCTCAGTCAATATCTCGGCGGGCGAACACTGCCATCGCAAGGGCGACGGCGATCGCGACATAGACACCGACGATGAGCAGCGCCACGCCGGCGCCGTGGGAGTAGACGGATTCGAACCACCCGTCGTCGGTGCGCACGAAACGGCTGACCTCACCGCCGTTGGCGAAGGCACCCATGTTCTCGGTGAGGTCGAACGGACGAAATGCCCTCATGAGGGTGAATCCGATGGTCGGGCTGACGGCGATGTATCCGAGCAGCGCAACGACGCCCCCGACCGTTCCCCGTGTCATGGTCGATATCGAAAGCGCAATGGCCGCAATGGCCGCGGCGATCAATCCGCCCCGCACGATCACCCCGAGCATGCCGAGCCAGAAATCGGAGTCGGCACCTGCGAACGTCCCGCGCCAGAGTCCTGATGGCACCATGACGAGGACAAGGACACCGAGCAGCAACACGTGGATGAGGAAGGCGCTCACAGCGGCGACCACGAGTTTCGCACTGAGCACCCGTCGGCGGCGTGGCTCCCACAGCAGGGTCGTTTCGATCGTCGCTGCCGCGTATTCCGCACCGATGAACGAGGCTCCGACCACGGTTGCCACAGCGAGCAGGAGGAGACCCGTTACAGGGACGATGCCCACGGCCATTGACCTGGCGGTGCGGTACTCGGTACCGCGGATCGTGATGCGCCCCTCCTCATACCCCCACGTGTTTGCGTCCTCGAGATCGGGGCATCCTTCGCGGTACTGGACAATCGGTTCGTACATCGACACGAAACAGAATCTCGGGTCCACGATGTAGCCGCCGAAGTAGGCAGGGTTGCAGTTGTCGTCCGCATAGGCCTCGGCCGATTCGAACTGTTCCAGGTAGGCGACGTATTCGGCATCCACTTCGCCGAGTTCGCCACTGTCAAAGCGATTCCACTCCTCGATCGCAAAGCGTCGACACATGGCGATGTCTTCGGCTATCTGTTCGTCGCGATCGGCTGTGTCAGGCGCTCCGGGGCTGTGGGTGGCGAATGTGATGATTCCCGATATCAGCATCACACCGCTCACGATGACGATGAGCACCCAGGGGAGCCGCCTCGCCCACATCCGTCTCCACTCGATGGTGAGGAGGCGTGTCATGGGTTCTCCGACGGACTGCCGGTGAGATCGAGGAACACGGACTCGAGGCTCGCGGAATCGAGCCGCAGACCTCGGAGGAATCGGCCGGCGGATGCCAGCGCCTGGGTCACCGATGCCGCCTCTTCGTTGCCCGCTTCGACGATCAGGGTGTCGGGTTCGTCGGAGATTCTGCACACGAATCCCGCAGCGCCGAGCACCGACAGCGCGCCAGGAGCGTCGTCGATCGTGACGATCAGCGTGCCGCCGCGGCTCGCAAGCACATCGGTCACGCTGCCTTCGGCGATCAACCGTCCGCGGTTGACGATGGCCACGGAATCGCACATGAGCTGTACCTCGGCGAGTTGATGGCTCGATACGAGGACGGTCGAACCCGAGGCCCCGTAGCGTCGGATCAGTTCACGGATGTCCTTGATCCCTGCGGGATCGAGCCCGTTCGCGGGTTCGTCGAGCACGAGGAGTTCTGGGCTCTTGAGGATCGCTCCCGCAACCGCAAGGCGCTGTTTCATGCCGAGCGAGTAGGCGCCGAACTTGTCCTCGGCACGATCCGCAAGTCCGACCTCCTCGAGCACCCGCGAGACCTCGTCGCCCTCGATACCGCGGATGGCTGCGACGAGTTCGAGATTCAGGCGACCCGAGAACCCGGGGAAGAACTTCGGGGACTCAACGAGTGCCCCGACGTGATCCATGATGTCCGCCAGGTTCCCGGATGCATCCCTCCCGAGGAGTTTGACGGACCCCTCAGTCGGGGTGACGAGTCCGAGCAGACATCGGATCGTCGTGGTCTTGCCCGCCCCGTTCGGCCCGAGGAAACCGAAGACACCGCCACGGGGGACGTCGAGATCGAGCGACTCGACGGCAACCGTCGACCTCCCCCGGAGACCCTTGTAGACCTTGCGCAGACCGCGGATCTCGATAGCCGAATCGGTCACTCACCCCACCTTGCGTCGGCTGGGATTGTAGTTTGTTGTGTGTCTGTCATGTCATCATCATCGACCAGGATCGCCGACACCACCATCGGGTACCAGCCTCGATATCCCTGAGGTCTCGGGGGTTGTCTCAGGGATGATCCGGGGTTGGTCAGTCCTGGGGTTTCTTCATGTCGGGGTCGTTCGCACGCCGGTCTTCTTCCGCCTGCTTGCGATCCCAATAGTCCTTGTACGCCTTCCTGCGTGTGTTGCGGATCAGCAGCCACAGAGCAACGATGCCCGCCGCAAGAAGCAGCCACACGACCCACGCCCCACCGCCCGCCTCGGGCAGGTTCGCTTCGGTTGCAAGGATCTCAAAGACATGCATGTTCCTAGCCTACGACGCGAGGGGAGGGCACGTGGCCAAGACCATCACATTGATCCGGCACGCCGAAACGAACGCCAACGCCACGAGCACATGGCAGGGTTCGGCCGATTCGGGCATGTCGCGCAACGGTCTTGAGCAGATCGACCGCCTCGCGAAACGGATTGCCTCATGGTCGCCCGATGTCGTGTATGCGTCCGATCTCCCACGGACCATGGCGACAGCCGAAGCGCTCGGGGGTGGCATCCCCATGTCGGGGTTCCGCGAGTTCGCCGTCGGTCGTTGGGAAGGTCTGACGTCGATGGAGATAGCCGAGCGGTACCCGGAGGAATGGGAGGCATTCCTGCGTTGGGACGACGTTGCACCAGGCGGTGGCGAGCTGCTCTCGGCGTTCTCGAAGCGTGTGAACGCTGCGCTCGACGAGGTTGCAGACGGGCTCGACGATGACGGTCACGCGGTCGTGTTCACCCACGGCGGCACGATCTGGGCCCTGCTCGGGTCGATTCTCGGTGTTGGTGGGGGTGGTCCGATGATCCCGTCACACAACACGGGAATCACACATGTGACGATCCACGGCGACGGGTCCCGGTCGATCAGCACGTTCAATGATGCAACGCACCTCGACTCGACGCCCACCCAGTTCGGGCCCTCAGGACGGCTCGTCACACTGATCCGACACGGTCAGTCGCACGGCAACGTCGCAGGCACTTGGGACGCAAGCACCGACACGCCACTGACAGAGCTCGGCGAACGCCAGGCCGAGCAGGTCGCCCACCATGTCCCTGAGGTTCGTCACCTGTTCAGTTCCCCCCTCAAACGGACGAGTCGTACCGCAGAAATCATCGGATCCCGCTTCGGAACCGGGGTCACCACCGACGAGGGGCTTGTCGAGATGTCGTTCGGTGCATGGGAAGGGCTCACAACCGAGCAAATCCTTGAACGGTACGCCAGCGACATCGCCGACTACGAGAGCGGTTCGGGTGATGACGTGCCGAGGGGCGGCAACGGCGAATCCCTGAGTGTGGCCGGTGAGCGCATGCGTGCAACCACCCACCGACTCGCCGAGGTCTGCGATGACGCACCGTTCGTCGCCGTTTCACACGGGGCGGCGATCCGAGCCCTGGCAGTCACTGTGCTCGGTGTCGAGCGCGCCGGACGTGGGAGGATTGCGATCCCCCGGAACACGGCCATGTCGAATTTCATCCTCACGGATTCGCGCATGGTGCTTGCGTCGTTCAACGTTGCACCACACCTCGACGACTGACATGCGACTGCTCATCGTCACCAACGACTTCCCGCCCAAGCCAGGGGGGATACAGATGTATCTGCAGAACCTCGTTGCTGCCTACCCCGACCCTGTGCACGTGATCGCTCCACGCGACGACAATGCCGGGGGACACGAAGAGGGGGTTACCCGAGGTCGGCGTACGTACATGTTGCCGTCGTCGGATGTCCGTGCACTCGTCGCTTCGACCATGCGCGAGTTCAAACCCGATGCTGTCCTCTACGGCGCACCCCACCCCCTGACCCCCCTTGGTCCCGAGCTGCGGGACGAATTCGGGGTCCCGTTCGGGATCCTGAACCACGGTGCCGAGATCACGATCCCTGCTGCGATCCCTTTGGCGTCGAGCAAACTCGGGCGTACCCTCGCACAAGCTGATGTGCGATTCGCCGTGAGCAGGTTCACCGCGAATCGGGTCGAGAAACTCTCAGGCAAACCGTCGACCTTCATCGGTGCCGGTGTCGAGGTCGACACGTTCACCCCTGATCCCCGGAGAGCGACACGGGCCGTACCCGTCATCGGGTGCGTGAGCCGGTTCGTCCCGAGAAAGGGTCAGGAACGGTTGCTCGAGGCCGTTGCGCTCCTCGATCGGAAGGTAGAGGTCCTGCTCGTCGGGAAGGGTCGCGACGAGCAGAAGCTCCGCAAACGCGCAGCCAACCTCGGGGTTTCGACGCGTTTCGAGATCGATGTCCCCTGGACCGATCTCGCGGGTCTGTACCGACAAATGGACATCTTCGTCATGCCGTGCCGGTCGAGGTGGAACGGACTCGAGGTCGAGGGTCTCGGCCTCGTGTTCCTCGAGGCCGCAGCGACGGGTCTTCCCGTGATCGCCGGCGACTCCGGGGGGTCACCCGAGACCGTCCGTGTCGGCGAAACGGGCTATGTGGCCACGACCCCGAGTGACATCGCGATGTATCTCACGGACCTGCTCGATCACCCTGAAAAGGCCCACAGCATGGGGGCTGCCGGACGCGAGTTCGTGCTCGACGAATTCACGTGGGAACGAGTCGTCCAACGCATGCGCGACGGTTTTGGTCCGCACCTGCGTTAGGTTCCGGCGCGCGTGTCACTCTTGACACTGTGGACCGTTTGCCGTATTGGTGATGGTCCAAGTCCCGGAACGGAAGCACATTGCCCAAGAAACTTGTCATCGTCGAGTCGCCTGCAAAGGCCAAGACCATCGGTGGATACCTCGGTCCCGACTACATCGTGGAGTCATCCATCGGGCACATCCGCGACATCCCGGCGAAGAAGGGTGAGCTTCCGCCGAGCCAACAGGACAAGTGGAAGGGCACCCGGTTCGGGATCGATGTCGACAACGACTTCACACCGATCTACATCGTGTCGGAATCGTCCAAGAAGCAGGTACGACTCCTCAAACAGCGTTTGAAGGAAGTCGACGAGCTGCTCCTCGCGACTGATGAAGATCGCGAGGGCGAGGCCATTGCGTGGCATCTGCTCGAGGAACTGAAACCGAAGGTCCCCGTCCAGCGGATGGTCTTCCATGAGATCACGAAGAAGGCGATCCAGGAAGCAGCCGACAATCCGCGCGATCTCGACGTCCCGCTCGTGCAGGCCCAGGAGGCACGGCGCATCCTCGATCGTCTGTTCGGCTTCGAGGTGTCACCCGTACTGTGGCGAAGGGTCCGTCGGGGACTTTCGGCCGGACGTGTCCAATCCCCTGCGACGAGGATCCTCGTCGAGCGTGAACGTGAACGAATGGCGTACATCCGCTCGCGCTACGCGGGTCTGAAGGCGACCCTCGCCTCGGACGGCACCGAATTCCCCGCCACGCTGCGGGCAGTCGATGAGGTGCGTATCGCAGACGGGTCGGATTTCGATGCAGCCGGCCAGCTGCGCAAGGGTCGAAGAGCGCTCGATCTGGAAGAAGCGACTGCGCTCGCGACCGGCCTGTCGGGTGCGGAATTCACCGTCGGGGCGGTCGAGCGCAAACCGTACACCCGCAAGCCGTACGCACCGTTCCGGACCTCGACGCTCCAGCAGGAAGCGTCCCGAAAGCTTCGTTTCGGTGCCAGACGCACCATGTCGGCGGCCCAGGCGCTGTACGAGCAGGGTTTCATCACCTATATGCGAACGGATTCGACCAACCTGAGCGCGACGGCAGTGCAAGCGGCGCGGTCGTTGGTTGCGGATCGCTACGGGTCCCGTTTCCTGCCGGACCAACCACGGGTCTACGGGAAGGCAAAGGGTGCCCAGGAGGCGCACGAAGCCATACGCCCGGCGGGGGACCGGTTCCAGGACATGGACCGCGCAGCCGCACAGTTCGGACCGAGTTCGGACGCCTCGCGTCTGTACGAGCTGATCTGGATGCGAACCGTTGCGTCGCAGATGAAAGACGCACACGGCGAGAGTCTCGCGGTCACGATCACGGCCGATACGCTCGACGGCGAGTCGTGTGAGTTCAGAGCGAGCGGACGCACCATCACATTCCCCGGTTTCCTTCGTGCCTATGTGAAGGGGAGCGACGATCCCGATGCAGCACTCGACGATCAGGAAACCCACCTCCCCGAGATGACCGAGGGTGACACACTCGTTGCGATTGCACTCGAGCCGAGCGAGCACGAGACCAAACCTCCAGCCCGATACACCGAAGCATCGCTCGTGAAACGACTCGAGGAGCTCGGGATCGGTCGTCCGTCGACCTATGCGTCGATCATTTCGACGATCCTCGACCGCGAATATGCGTTCAAGCAGGGCATAGCGTTGGTGCCGACATGGAGGGCGTTCGGTGTCGTCGGTCTGCTCGAGCAGTACTTCGCCGACTACGTCGACTACGACTTCACCGCCAAGATGGAAGAGGATCTCGATCGGATCGCCTCGGGCGACCAGGAGATGGTCCCGTACCTCAAGCACTTCTACCTCGGCAACGGCCAGCCGGGGCTTGTTTCCCTCGTTTCCGAGGATGCGCTGGAACGCATCGACCCTGCAGCGGTCAACTCGTTCAAGATCGGCGTCGATGAGGACGGTGAGCCGATCGTTGCCAGGTCGGGTCAATACGGCCCCTATCTCCAAAGGGGAAATGACCGCGCCTCGATTCCTCCCGACCTCCCACCGGACGAACTGACGGTCGTCGCGGCGCTTTCGCTGTTGCGTGCCCCCAAGGACGAACGCAAGCTCGGTACCGACCCGGACACGGGTCTAGACGTGTATCTCAAGACGGGCCGGTTCGGTCCGTACATCCAACTGGGAGAACGTGGGGAGAATGACGAGAAACCGAAGATGGCCTCGGTCTTCAAGTCGATGCAGCCCTCCAAGGTCGACATCGACACCGCCCTCCAGTTGCTCACGATCCCGCGCGAACTCGGTCCGCATCCACAAGACGGCGAGCCCGTTTCTGCAAGGAACGGTCCCCACGGTCCATACGTCAACTGGGGCAAGGAGAACCGGTCGATCGAGAGCGAGGATGCGTTGCTCACGATCACGCTCGACGAGGCGCTTGCCGAACTGGCGAAGCCGAGGCAACGTCGGGGAGCCAAGCCACCGCTCAAGGAGCTCGGAACCGATCCCGCAACGGGCAAGGACATCGTCGTCAAGGACGGCCGGTTCGGGCTGTACATGACCGATGGGGAGACCAATGTCTCGTTCCGCCCGGCCGAGACGCTCGACAACATCACGCTTGAACACGCCGCTGACCGTCTCGCGGAGAAGCGGTCGAAGGGACCGGCGCCCAAGAAGCCCAGCGCCACGAGGAAAGCCCCTGCGAGGAAGACGCCAGCTGCGAAGAAGAAGTAGCGGAGGGGTCGGGATCCGGATGTCTTCGCCGATGGGTACCGTGTGCCGATGACCGACATCGCAGCCCGTTACATCGCATTCGAGGGCATCGAGGGTGCAGGCAAGTCGACCGTGTGTGCGCGGATCGCCGACCACATCGCCCAAAGGGGTGACGATGTGCTCGTTGTGCGGGAACCCGGAGGCACCGACGTCGGGGAACGCATCCGTGACATTCTCCTCGGGAACGGGGAACCCCCCACACCCCTTGCCGAGGCGATCCTCTTCGCTGCAAGCCGGGCCCAACTGATCGAGTCGACGGTCGCACCGGCGCTCGCAAGGGGAACCTGGGTGCTGTCCGACCGGACTGCGTATTCGTCGCTCGCGTATCAAGCTTTCGGGCGAGATCTCGGACTCGACCGGATCCGTACGATCAACGACATCGCCATCGGTGGCCTGTGGCCCGGGACCGTCGTCCTGCTCAGGGTGGCGACCGGTCGTGGGCTCGAACGTCAGGCCGTTGGGGATCGGATCGGCGATGAGAGCATCGAGTTCCACGAGCGGGTGGCGAAAGGGTTCGACTCGCTCGCCGCACTCGAGCCGGACCGGTTTCTCGTCGTTGATGCATCAAGAGGTATCGACGCCGTGGTCGAAGATGTCATCGGCAGGCTCGCGTGGTAGCGATCTTCGACGAGGTGATCGGACACGACGATGTCGTCGCGCTGCTCACGGCCGAACTTGACAACCCTGCCCAGGCCTATCTCTTCGTCGGTCCATCCAATGTCGGGAAGGCAACGGTGGCAAGGTTGTTCGCCGCGGGTCTCGTCGCGAATGGCGATGAGGATGTGTTCAGACGAGCCGCGGCGGCCCAACACCCCGATGTCGTCGTGGTGGCCCCCGACGGCCGCACGGCGATCACCGTTGATCAGGCCCGGTCGGTTGTTTCCTCTGCGTTCCTGTCACCGCTCGAGGCAGATCGCAAGGTGTTCCTGTTCGAGGAGGCGTCCATGCTCAACGAGGGCGCCGCGAATTCGCTGCTCAAGACGATCGAGGAACCGATCAGGACGAGTTCCTTCGTCCTCGTTGCAGACTCAGAGGACGATCTGCCGCTGACCATCGCAAGCCGATGCCGGACCGTCGTGTTCGGGCGGGTGAGTGAATCCGAGGTCGTGACCGGGTTGACCGGTCTCGGAGTCGAGGCACCGCGCGCAGAGGAGACCGCACGCATCGCGGGAGGCAGACCCGGTCTCGCCCTCGCCCTTGCCACCGAACCTGCGGCCGCTGCCTACAGGGAGGCGTGGCTCAGCGTGCCTGGCGAATTGACCGACCATCCGGGTGATGCGTATCGCCTTGCGGCGCACGTACTCGAAGCATCCGAGCCGCTGCTCCAGGCCATCAAGCGTCGCCAGGAGGATGAACTCCAACGGAGCTACGGGACCGACGCACCGCCGAGATCGGTGACGGAACGCCAGGAACGCGAGCTCAAGCGTGCGTCCGACGCCCTGCACGTGACCGGGCTCGAACTGCTCGCAGCGTTCTACCGCGACACCGCCGCTGCCCAGCTCGGTGCCGAGGTACAGAACACCGACATACCGGTCGGTCTGCTCGCGAGGATCGACGTTCCGACTGCCGTTGCGCGGGCGGAGCGGGTCTTCGAGGCGATCGACGCACTCAAGGCGAATCAAAGGGTGACGCTCGCCCTTGTCGCGCTGTTCGTCGATCTGGGTGACGATGGCTGAGCGCAAGAGGCTCCAGCGCCTGCTCGATACCGTCGCTGCGCCACCGTCGCGGCTCCTGACGAGGACCTTCTTCGATCTGTCGGTGGTCGGGAGTTCCAACGTGCCCGCCGATGGACCGGTCGTCATCGCATCCAACCATTTCTCACATCTCGATCCTCCGCTCCTCGATCTGCACACGGCACGCAAGGTGCGGTTCCTCGCGGTGGATGTGTTGTTCGGCAAGTCGAGGGTGCTCGACTCGTTCCTGTCGCTTGCAGATGCCATCCCACTCGACCGGGATGGATATCCGGTGCGGGCCATGCGTGCTGCCATCGAGCATCTCGAAGCAGGTCACGCCCTTGGACTGTTTCCCGAGGGTCGACGTGTCGAACGCTGGGGGGTCGACGACCCCAAACGTGGCGCTGCGTGGTTGGCATGGATGTCGGGTGCGCCGCTCGTCCCTGTCGCCATCCACGGGACCCAACACTCGATGACCCCCGTCGACACGTCGTTCCATCGCACCGCCGTGCGCATCTGGTACGAAAAGCCGCTGTTCTGGCACACGTATGCTGACCGGGTCGACCCTGTGGGGTCGATGACGGCCGACTGGTTCGATGCCGTCGACCGGAGGCTCTCGGATTGGATGGACACGTGACAAGCAAACGGATCGTGATCGGTGGAGCCAGCGGCATGCTCGGCAAGGCACTGACCAAGGCCCTCGAGGACCGCGGTGACACCGTCATCCGGCTCGTTCGCCAGGTGTCTTCGAGTACCGATTCCGGCGTGGATGCCGGTGCGATTGTGTGGGGACCGCGCAGCGCGAGCCTCGATCCCGAGACGCTGCGTGGTGCCGATGCCGTCGTTGTCCTCAATGGTGTTGGCATCGGCGACAAGCGGTGGAACGACGACCGCAAGGCGGCGATACAAGCTTCGAGGGTCGACTCGGTCGGCACCGTCGCCAAGGCGCTGGTCGCGCTCGGTCCCGATGCGCCCGCACTCGTCGCGGCGTCAGCCATCGGCATCTACGGGGACCGCGGCGACGAGCTGCTCGACGAGACATCGTCACACGGCACCGACTTTCTCGCCGACGTCTGTGTCGCGTGGGAGCGGGCCGCCCTTCCCGCCGTCGATGCCGGGATCCGCGTCGCGAACATGCGAACGGGCATCGTGATCGCCCCAGGCGGGGGAGCCCTTGCTCCGATGATTCCCCTGTTCAAGCTCGGGATCGGCGGTCGCATCGGGTCGGGCAGCCAGTGGTGGTCGTGGATCTCACAGGTAGACACCATGGCTGGCTATCTGTGGGCGATCGACAGTGATGTCGCGGGACCGGTCAACCTTGTGGCACCGAATCCGGTCACGAACTCCGAGTTCACGAAAGCGCTCGGCTCAGCACTTCACCGCCCGACCATCATGCCCGTCCCGAAACTCGGTATGCAGGTGCGTCTTGGCTCCGAACTCGCCCAAGCCATCGGATATGCGTCCACACGAGTAGACCCCGCCGTCCTGCGAGCCAACGGATTCGAGTTCGTGTATCCGGAACTGAAGGAAGCGCTGGAGGAAGCGATCGGCAAGTAGAAAGTCCACAGTCCACGAATCGCGTCCTCCCTTCAGGGGGGACGGGCGAGCTTGCGAGCCAGGGGACATGCGAGCTGCGAGCAGCGGGAGAACCGAAGACGTGAACGAGGGTTAGAGCACCCCGTCTGCTGTCGGCAAGCGGATCGCGAAGGGTCGAAAGTCGTCGGTGTCTGTATCATGCCGGTTCTCCGGCCGGGGTAGCTCAGGGGTAGAGCAACGCACTCGTAATGCGTAGGTCGCGGGTTCAAATCCCGCCTCCGGCTCGCAAAGTTCTCAGTTTTCAGTTCTCAGTTGACAGTTCACAGCTCTCAGCCGGCGCCTTGGGGTCGCCTTCTTCGCGTCCCCCCTTCAGGGG
>CAZDIQ010000043.1:0-12007 GCA_964505525.1 uncultured Acidimicrobiaceae bacterium
AGGTTGGATGCGACCGCGGCATCCGGATCGGCCAGATCGAATCTGACGCGTTGGCCCTGTCGAAGGAAACGGAACAGGGACCCGTCAAGGCTGCCGGGTTTGAGAAGGACCTCAGAGCGATCGTCGTCGCGAACGATGATGCCGACTCCTGTGGCACTGTCGTACACCTTGACGATCCCTTGGGGCATCTAGACCTTCTCGACCTTTCCGGCCTTGATGCACGACGTGCATACGCGTGCGCGGCGGGAGTTGGAGCCGTGCTTGACTCTGATCTTCTGGATGTTGGGGCGCCAAGTCTTCGATGAACGCTTGTGCGAGAAGCTGACCTGTTTGCCCGTCCACGGTTCTTTGCCGCAGACTTCGCATCTGTATGCCATGGTGTGTTCCTCCTGAGGCGCTCGAAATAGTAGCGGCGGCTCTGATCTTTCGACCCTCTCTCGTTGGATCATGGATTGTGGATCGGGGGTCGAAGAACAGAAGCAAAGCTTCAAGCTTTGCTTCTGTTTCGCGAACCTACCAACATCAGAACGTGACCACTGCTGCCAGCCCGCCTGATCGAACGTTGGTGTATCTCGACGGGATTCCGGCGGACATGATCAGCGGGATCACCCGTCAGCGACTCAGGAAGCTCGAAAAGGTTGGGATCCACAGCGTTGCTGACTTCCTGCTCCATACGCCACGACGGTACCTCGACCGCAGTCAACTCTTCGACATCGCCTCTGCCCCGCTCGGCGAAGAGGTGACCATCGGCGGGGTGGTTACGTCATTCGATCAGATCCGGATCTCGCGCGGCAGGACCATGACTGTGGTGCACGTGTCCGACGGGCCGAGCATCTTGCGGGTCACATTCTTCAATCCCTATATCAAGGCGACTGTCAATTCCGAGGTCCTGCTGTCGGGAAAGATCGAGCTCTTCAAAGGAAAGAGGCAGATGACGGGCCCCGACCTGCAGGTTCTGGGTACGAAAGACAACCTCAAGACGGATCGCATCGTCCCGATCCATGGGTCGGTGGGAGGGATGACCCCAGCCCAGGTCCGCAACGCCATGCACAATGCCATAGCGCGGTCCCTCCCGATGGTGGATGTCCTCCCCGAAGACATGCTCGACTCGCACGACCTCGTGGATCGGACCACGGCTGTGCGCAACATCCATTTCCCGGTTGAGATGCGCGCGATCGGAGCGGCGAGGAAACGCCTCATCTTCGACGAGTTCCTCCGGATACAGATGGCGTTCAAGGCGCGTGCCCACGACGACTACGAGACCCAGCGTGGTGTCCCCAACGTCGAGACGGGTGAATTGACCACCAGATTCCGTGAACACTTCCCGTTCGATCTCACGGCATCCCAGCTCGAAGCCCTCGAATCGATCCGTCGTGACATGGTGGCGACGACGCCGATGCATCGGTTGCTCCACGGTGAGGTGGGTTCAGGGAAGACCGTCGTCGTCGTGCTCGCCCTGCTGGCATCGGTCGAGGGAGGACATCAGGGGGCTGTCATGGCCCCGACTGAGGTGCTCGCGACCCAGCACTACTTCGGCACGGACCAGATCCTTCGGGATGCCCGCATGGCCCCGGTCGAGGAGGACGTCGGTGTTGGCGGTACCTCGTCGCTGTTCGGTGGCGCTGATCCGGTGACACGTCCGGTGCGTATCGGGTTGTTCACGGGGTCCAGGGTGACCGTCAACTTCGTCGCGGGGGATGTGACACGGACCCAAGGTCTGGCGTGGCTCGATGAGGGTCTCATCGACATCGCATTCGGCACACAAGCACTCATCCAGGACGATGTGCGTATGCGTTCGCTCGGGCTGTCGGTGGTCGATGAACAGCACCGGTTCGGTGTCGGGCAGCGTGTCAAGCTGCGAGCAGCCCGCGACGACGGAGCGGTCCCTGATCTTCTCTTGATGACCGCGACGCCTATACCGAGGACCTTGGCGATGGTGCAATACGGCGATCTCAAGATCACGGCCATCACCGACATGCCGGTCGGGCGGAGTCCGGTCGACACATCGGCGCTTGACGAGGGGTCCAAGGTCGACGCCAAGGTGGATGAACAGGCTCGCAGCCACGTTGCGAAGGGTCGGCAGGTGTTCGTCGTGTGCCCCCTCGTGAGCGACTCGTCGAGCATCGAGGCGCGCTCTGCAACTGCCGAGTACGAGCGGATGAGCGAATCCCTGCCCGATCTTTCGGTCGGTCTGCTCCACGGTCAGATGCCCGCTGGCGACAAGGCATCGGTGATGGACCGGGTACGGAGGGGAGAGATCGACGTGCTCGTCACGACGACGGTGATCGAGGTGGGGATCGACGTCCCGAACGCGACCCTGATCGTGATCAGGAATGCCGAACGGTTCGGACTCAGCCAACTCCATCAGCTCAGGGGGCGGGTGGGACGAGGGAAGTATCCAGGTGCATGCATCCTTGTTGCGGACGCGTCGACCGAAGAGGCTGCCGCCAGGGTCAGCGCGATGCTTGAATCGAACGATGGGTACGTGCTTGCCGAACGGGACCTCGAGATCCGCGGTCAGGGCAGGATCTTCGGTGACACGCAGTCGGGGGCAGCAGACCTCCGCCTCGGCGACATCATCCGCGATGCCGACCTTCTCCAGGCTGCGGCCGATGTCGCATCTGAGGCGATCGCAGCCGATCGGAGGTCGGAGTTCGTCGAGAACGTCCTTGACGAGTCATCGAGGTTCCTCGGTGTGCAACCCGAGGCGATCGACGATGAGGTCGAGACATGAGGATCATCGCCGGTATCGCGAAGGGGAAGAACCTCAAGACGCCGCCATCAGGGACGCGACCCATGACGGGGCGTGCCAGAGAATCGCTCTTCTCGATCCTCGCTGCACGGCTCGAGCGGGCCTCGGTTCTCGACTTGTACGCAGGATCAGGGTCGCTCGGCCTTGAGGCACTGAGCCGGGGGGCAGCCGGTGCCGTGTTCGTCGAACGCAGTCGAGCCGCGGCGTCGATCATCGAGGCGAACATCCGCTCCGTCGGACTGGGCGGCACCGTTGTGGTTTCGTCGGTAGAGCGGGCGATCGGGCACCTTGATGGCCCGTACGACATCGTCTTCGTCGACCCGCCATACGCCGACGATGACAGCTCGGTCGCAGCGGTATTGGATGCGCTCGGTCGGGTCCTTGCCGTCGATGGCGTGATCATCGTCCACCGGCAGGCATCCAGTGCCCTGACGGTGCCACAATTCCTCACTTCAACCGATGAGCGGCATTACGGTGATGCTGTAGTAACGATGATGGAGAGGCTTGGATGATCACGGCACTCGTTCCGGGGAGTTTCGACCCTCCGACCAAGGGACACCTTGATGTGGTGGAGCGTTGCGTGCCCTTGTTCGACTCGGTCGTCGTCGGAGTCGTGCACAACCCCTCCAAGTCTCCCCTGTTCACGGTCGAGGAACGTGTTGCGCTCCTCGAGGAATGTACACAGCAGTGGCCGAACGTATCGGTCGCGGGTTTCGAGGGTCTCCTTGTCGACTATGCGCTTGCGATCGGGGCGAAGACCGTCATCAAAGGACTCCGCGCCGTCACCGATTTCGACTACGAGATCCAGATGTCGCAGATGAACCGGCACCTGTCCGGCGACGTGGTTTCGCTGTTCGTTGCGACCAAGCCTGAGTACGGTTACTTGTCCTCGTCACTGGTCAAGGAAGTGGCGAGACTCGGGGGTTCGGTCGATGATCTTGTACCGGGCCCCGTTGCCAGAGCATTGAAGGAGCGTCTTGCATGATCGATGATCCAGACGACATCAGACCGTTGACACCGTCGGTGCCGGGGGCGATTGCCGAAGCTCTCGAGGAGCTGATCACCGAGGTTGAGCAGGCACGAACGGTGCCGCTCTCCAACAACGCGATGATCAACCGCGAGGAGATGCTCGACCGGCTGCATCAGGCCCTCGAGGAACTGCCCGAGGAGCTCCGAGCGGCGCGCTGGATGGTGCGAGAGCGTGAGTCCTACATTGCCCGTACGAACGAGAAGGCACAGGAGCTTGTCGCAAAGGCCCGTGAGGAGTCACGGCTCCTCGTGTCCGACAACTATGTCGTACAGGAGGCGGTCGAGGAGGCGAATTCGCTCGTGCGGAACGCCGAATCCGAGGCGCGACGCATCCGACTCGAAGCCGAGGACTATGCGGAACGCCATCTCAGCGAGGCCGAGTCGGTCCTTGGCGAGCTCTACCGATACGTGACCGAGGCCAGGGCGGAACTCCACAAGTCCCTTCCTCCGGCCGATCCTCCACCCCTGAGCGGCTGACCGACCGCAGGGCCTGACAGGCAGGGGACAGGGTGCTCAGTCGGCTTTGTGCTGATCCATGTACCACTCGGTGAAGGATCGGCACTTCCCGTTCGCATCGAATTCGAGCTGGAACAGGTTCGAATAGGTCGCTGCGCCGACGTAGCTCGTCTCACCGACCACGATTGCCGTGTCGCCCGACACGAGGACGGGTCGATATTCTGCACTCCACGAGCCGGGCTCGTCCCTGTCGTTCAACCAGCTCTCGACGATCGCGGCGTTGCCGACCAATGCATCGCCCCATGGGTTGTATGCGTATGTGGCATCGGTGGTGAACAGGCCGGCTATCGCATCGGGATCGTACGTCCGCCACGCGTCGATGTAGCGGTCGATCCACGCAGAGACTGACTCGGGTGTCATGCCGCAACGGTAGCGCCCGCGCCTTGAATTTGTCCCGCGAGTGAAGCGG
This sequence comes from uncultured Acidimicrobiaceae bacterium, assembly GCA_964505525.1. GTDB lineage: Bacteria > Actinomycetota > Acidimicrobiia > Spongiisociales > UBA5794 > UBA5794. Next base: position 4,707 of record CAZDIQ010000043.1, read on the forward strand.
GACCATCCCTACCCTTTGGCCATGCCCCAGAGTCCATTTGTCTTCAACGTGTCCGACCTGATCGGACGTGACGCGACAGGTCGATCGGTGCGTGTGGAAACGACCGTCGACTGGACGCTCGAACTGATCTCGATCTCGAGGACGGAACCGATCGTCGCCGACGTGATGCTCCACCCGGTTTCGGGCGGTATCGCGATCACCGGACGCGTGGACTTTGTGACCGACGACATCTGCAGCCGGTGTCTGAGGACCACGACGACCGACCGAACGGTGAGCATCGGGGCGCTGTTCGACAAGACCCACGACGACGAGACATACGACCTCGAAGGGCACGAGATCGACCTTGAACAGATGCTGCGCGACGAGGTGCTCTTGTCGCTCCCGGTCGTCACGACGTGCGGGGACGATTGCCCGGGAGTTGTGGATAGCGCACAGAATGACTTGAATACAGACCTCCCGGACGAAGAGGGCGATTCGCGTTCGCCATTCGCGGGTCTCAAGGACCTGCTCGAAACGGGCGATTGACCAAAGGATTACCAGCATGGCAGTACCAAAAAAGAAGATGTCGCGGTCCCGAACGCGCCGCCGCAAGGCCCAGTGGAAGGTCGAGCGTCCGGCATTCGTTCGATGCCCGCAGTGCAATGCTCCCCACGCACCCCACCGTGCCTGCGAGACGTGCGGCACGTACAACGGGCGCACGGTCACACCTGCCTCCTAGAGCACTATGTCACTGATCGCCGTCGACGCGATGGGGGGTGACAATGCTCCACTTGAGATTGTCGAAGGCGCGATCGTTGCGCGCGACCACGGGGCGCGGGTAGTCCTCGTAGGCGATGAGGCGAGACTGTCGCCGCTTGTCGAAGGCAGGTCGGAGAACATCTCGATCCGTCATGCGAGCCAGACGATCGACATGGTCGACGACCCCGCTCACGCAATCCGCGAGAAGAAGGACGCTTCGATCGTCGTTGCTGCCCGGATGGTCGCTGACGGCGATGCCGAGGCGATGGTGTCGGCCGGTTCGACAGGTGCCGCCATGGCCTGTGCCGCCTTCATCATCGGTCGCCTCGCTGGCGTGTCGCGACCTGCAATTGCATCGTTCTTCCCTACGGGTCACCTCGTCATGGACATGGGTGCCAATCTCGAGGTGAAGCCTGAGAACCTTCTGCAATTCGCGGTGATGGGATCGGCCCTGTCGGAGGTCTATCAGCACAAGACGAATCCCAAGGTCGGGCTTCTCAATGTCGGTGAAGAGTCGTCCAAGGGAAGGGACGTCGAGAAGGCCGCCCATGCGTTGCTCCTTGCCTCCGATGCCATCAACTTTGTCGGCAACGTCGAGGGACGCGACATCGCAACCGCGAAAGCCGATGTGATCGTGACGGACGGGTTCACGGGCAATGTCCTGCTCAAGACGAGCGAAGGTGCCGGCAAGGTCATTCAGAACATGATCCTCGAGGTGCTCGCCCAACCGCAGTACCAGGGATTGATGCAGGACCTCATGCCTGCATTCATGGAACTCCGTGAGCGTCTGAGCCCCGAGACCGTCGGTGGTGCCCACCTTGTCGGTACGAAGGGCGTCGTCGTGATCGCCCACGGATCGTCGTCGCGCGTTGCCGTTGCCAACGCCATCGATATGGCCGTCGAGGGGACCGAGTCTGGACTCGTCGGAAGGATCAGCGATGGCATCGCAAGGGCCGCCCACTGAATCGTCGCCTGAGGGCACCCTCGAGGCATTCCAGGCGAACATCGGGTACCGATTCGGCGACCGCGACCTGCTCCGCACGGCGCTGACCCACTCGTCCTATGTCGCCGAGAACGTGGGCGCAGAGTCGTATGAACGCCTCGAGTTCCTCGGGGATGCCGTGTTGGAGCTGCTCACGACGGAGCTCATCTTCTCGCTCATGCCCGATGCCAACGAAGGGGACATGACCAAGGTCCGTGCGTCGGTCGTCGATGTCGGATCCCTGGCAGAGATCGGGCGATCGATCGATGTCGGTTCCGTGATGTACCTCGGTGTCGGTGAGACCCGCAGCGGCGGTGCAGAACGCGACTCGATCCTGTCCGACGTCGTTGAAGCCGTGCTCGGTGCGATCTTCATCGATGGAGGGCTTGCGCCCGCCAAGGCGTTCGTGTCCTCCCATTGGCGTGACAGAATCGTTCACTCCATCGACTCGAGCGATGTCACGGACAGTCGATCACTGCTCCAGGAGCAACTTGCACGGTCAGGGAGGTCGGTCGTATTCACCTATGACCGGGTCGGTCCCGACCATGCGGCCGTCTATACCGCCACCGCGTTGGTCGACGGGGAGCGTGTCGGAAGCGGCGTCGGACCGTCGAAGAAGGCTGCCGCGATCGCTGCATCCGCGGATGCACTCAATCGAAACACATCCATGTAATTCGCTCTGGTATCCTGCGCCACTGTGAAACTCAAGCATTTGACACTCCGCGGCTTCAAGTCGTTCGCCGACCGTACGCGTCTTGACTTTTCGACCGGTGTGAACGTGGTGGTGGGGCCGAACGGTTCTGGGAAATCGAACATCCTTGATGCCATTGCGTGGGTGATGGGCACCCAGGGGACGAAGGCCCTGCGCACGGAGAAGATGGAAGACGTCGTGTTCGCAGGGACCGAGACCCGGCCCGCGCTGTCGAGGGCCGAGGTGTCCCTCACGTTCGCCAACGACGATCAGATCATGCCTCTGTCGCTTGCCGAGATCACGATCACCAGACGGATCTTCCGTGATGGCACATCGGAATACGAACTGAACGGCGCACCGTGTCGACTGCTCGATATCCAGGAATTGCTCTCCGACGGTGGCATCGGGAGGCAACAGCACGTTCTCGTCAATCAGGGTCAGGTGGGGGAGGTCCTCACCGCCAGACCAGAGGACCACAGAGCGGTCATCGAAGAGGCCGCGGGTGTCACGAAGCATCGGTCACGGCGTGATCGGGCTGTGCGCAGGCTCGAACGGACCGACCACGACGTCGAACGTCTCAACGACATCCTTGGTGAGAAGCGCAAGGCGATGCGACCACTCAAGAGACAGGCCAATGCGGCAGCCCGCTATGACTCGGTCCGCGACGAGGCGACGGCACTGACGTTGTGGCTCGGTGCGGAGGAACTGCGGTCGATCCGATCCCGGGTTGCCGAGGCCGACGTCGTCAGGGTGGCCAAGACCGCCGAACGTGATGCGGCGGACGTGGAACTGCGTGCATTGCTCGGTTCGCTTGATGGTCTTCGACGGAACTCCGGTGAGGTAGGCAGTGACTTGTCGAGGGACACCGCTGCGGCCGCACGACTCGAGACTGTCAGGGAACGACTCAGGAAGATCGGGCTCGTCGCCCGCGAGCGACGTCGTTCGCTGTCGGCGAGGATCGAGGGTGCCGACGAACGGCGTGACGACCTCGAGCTCGAACAAGCGGACCTGATTGCAACGCTCGAGAACTCGAGCTCTGCCGAGCGTTTGGCTTCGGAGCACGCGGAACGTACCGAGTCGACGTTGCGTGCCCTCGAGGACGAGGAGCGGGCGCTTGCCGAGCAGGTCCAACTGCCAGCGGAGGGCGTTGTCGCCAACCTCCGAGGCGACCTGCGTTCGCTCGAAACCGCCGATCAGCGCGATGAGACCGAGGCCGCACAGGTCCGGGCGCGACTCGATGTGGTCCAGGACAGGATTGCCGAGGAGGATTCGGAGACGGATCGTCTCAACCGTGCCATCGAGGAGACGGATGCCGCGGCTACACAGCTCGGTGTCGCATACGAGTCGACGGTGGCCGCGCGCGACGCCGCGCAACTCGAGTGGGAGACCGATGAGGCGGGGGTCGCCGAGCTCCATCTTGCCGCCGCGGGAGGTCAGGCACGGGTCGAGGCCCTCGAGGCCGCGGTTGCAGGGCTTGTCGACGAGCGTGCAACGGACATCGCAGCCAATGCCGACGGGGTGATCGGATCCCTTGTTGGCGTCCTCGATGCGCCGCTCGAGTTGGCAGCCGCGATCGATGCCGCCCTCGGGCCATGGAGGGGGGCGTATGTCGGTGACGGTGAACGATCGATCCGGGCGGTGGCGGACGATCTCAAGGCCGCAGGGACAGGTGGTGTATCCCTGATCTCGAGCACGACACCGACGCCCGTTGATGAGACCAGACGGATAGCGGACGCATACGGTGTCGAGGCGATGATCGACCTGCTTGGCAAGAAGGCTGACTTCAACATTGCGTCTGCGGTCGTCGGCGATGTCATCGTGGTGCAGGGATGGATGGCCGGTTGGAAGATTGTCCGCGCTGAGCCGACGATCCGCGCTGTCACGCCCGAGGGTGACGTGATCTCCCGGTCGGGTATTTTCGTTGCGCAGCCCGACGGGGCGGGTCCGGCGGCCCTTGAGGCTGCGAAGGTCGGGCTCGAAGCAACCCACAGTGCACTCGCCTCGGCGGAAAAGAAGATGCACGCGAGCCGGCACCGGTTCGATCAGACGAGGAACGTCGAGCGGACCGCACTCGAGAATCTGGAGGCTGAGGAGGCGAAGCTCGCCGGTCTCACCGAGGCGCTTGGCCTCGTCGGCCGAGCCAGGGTGGCGTCCGTGGAAGAGGCACGTCGACTCAACGACAGGCTCGACGCGATACGTGAGGTCGGATCGACCCGTCAGGAACGGATCGGGTCGCTTCGCGATCGCGTTGCAGAGTTCCAAGGGGAGGAAGCCGCACGGCAGGCGGCATGGGACGCGCTGAACAATCGACGCGCCGAGGTGGCAGCCAAGAGGGATGAGGCCAGGAGGGAACGCGAACAGGCGACGAACGACCTTGCCTCGATCGTCGAGCGACGATCGATCACCGAACGTCGTCTCGAAGTCGTCACGGCCGAGTTGAGGCAGCTGACGCTCCTTCCTCACTCCGGTGATTCGATCGGTGTGCTCAAGATGATCGAAGAGCGATCGGACCGTGTCATCACCACCGTGGGTGCCCACATTGACGCCCTCCGCGTACGTCAACGGGCATTGCGTGACCGGGTCGGCTCTGCGAACGCCGAACTAACCGCCGCGGAGGACCGTCGCGAGGTGCTCGAGATGACGCGCCGGGCTGCCGCCGAGACCGTCCAGCAACTCGAGATCGAGTTGGCCGAGCTCCGGGTCAGGGATCAGGCGGTGGTGGAGGGTCTCCGACGCGACGCCGACTCGGACGAGGCGACGGCGCTGGCTGCTGAAGAGCCAGCGATGGAGGTGGGCGTCGATCCTCGGGAGAGGCTTGCCAGCCTCGAGGCGGATTTGCGTCGGATGGGACCGATCAATCCGCTCGCCGCCCACGAATACGGTGCACTGTCGGAGGCGGTCGACGAGCTCGAGGCGCAACTCGGGGATCTCAACGACTCCCGGCGTGAGATCAAGAAGGTCATATCGGCCCTCGACGATCAGATGGAGACCTTGTTCATCAATGCCTTCCACGAGATCGCGGCCTTCTACGAGGAGAACTTCTCTCTTGTCTTCCCTGGTGGAAAGGGTCGCCTGCGACTCACGGAGAGCGATGAACCGCTCACGGCCGGCGTGCTCGTCGAAGCCCAGCCTGCGGGCAAGAAGGTCGGCAAACTGTCGCTGCTCTCCGGTGGCGAGCGGTCCCTTGCGGCCCTTGCGTTCCTGTTCGCCGTGTTCCGCGCACGGCCGAGTCCGTTCTATGTGCTTGATGAGGTCGAGGCTGCGCTTGACGATGCCAACCTGCGGCGGTTCCTCACGTTGGTCGACACGCTCCGCTCGGAGGTCCAGTTGGTGATCATCACCCACCAGCAGCAGACGATGCAGGCGGCCGACGTCCTGTACGGCGTGACGATGGAACCCGGTGAGTCGTCCAAGGTGCTGTCGAAGCGCATGGCACCCGTGCGGGTCTAGGGAGAGTTCGTCCACGCCTCGTGGTGGCGCAGGTGTAGATTCCCCACAGCGGATGGGCACAGGGGACTCGTGCTCTGAACAATTCGGATTGACCAATCGAATGGATCGTCAGTGAACCCAACCACGTTGATCTTCATCCTTGTCGCCGTCGGGGTGGTAGCGGTGGGCGTTGCCGTGTTCCTGGCGAACCGCCAACGGCAGTCAGGCAGGATCGACTTCGACAAGGTGGCACCGCTACCGAGCGACGAAAGTCGCAATCTCCGTGCGCGCATGACGAAGACGAGAGCCGCGATCAGCTCGGCAATCGGCTCGATATTGCGAACGGGCGGTGGTGCCGAGTGGGGTGACCTCGAGGACGCGCTGATTCTGTCCGACGTCGGTCCAACGACGAGCGCCGACATCGTGGCGCAGGTGCGCAAGAAGGACCCTCAGACAACGGAGGAACTCTCGGCCGCACTCTTCGATGCGTTGGTGGCTACGTTCGGTTCGCACGATCGGACGCTCAATACGAAGGGTTCGCCAGGGGTCGTCATGGTGGTCGGTGTGAACGGGGCCGGCAAGACGACAACCATCGCGAAGCTCGCACACGAGTTGGCATCCGCCGATGCGTCTGTCGTGCTCGCTGCTGCCGACACGTTCAGGGCCGCGGGTGACAGTCAACTTTCGGTGTGGGCCGAGCGTGTCGGTGTTGACATCGTGACCGGTCCATCAGGTTCGGATCCGGCAAGCGTTGCGTTCGGGGCGGTTGACAAGGCCAAGGCTGAATCGATCGATGTGGTGATCGTCGACACCGCCGGCCGTCTGCATGCCCACACGAACCTGATGGATGAGCTGTCGAAGATCGCACGGGTGACGGAACGTGCGGCCGGATCGATCAGTGAGGTTCTTCTCGTCCTTGACGGATCGACCGGTCAGAACGGTATTGCGCAGGCCCGTGCGTTCACCGAGGCGGTCCCTGTGACCGGTGTTGTGGTCACCAAGCTCGATGGAACTGCAAAGGGCGGGGTGGCGGTTGCCATCGAGCACGACCTCGGGATACCGATCAAGTTCATCGGGATCGGTGAAGGGATCGATGATCTGATCCCGTTCGACCCCAAGGAGTTCGTCAAGGCCCTGGTCCGATGAGTACCCATGAGGAACTCCTCGCGTTGGCCACTGATGCCGCCAGTCGGTCGTACTCGCCGTACTCGAAGTTCCGGGTCGGTGCTGTCGCGGTGGCCGCCGACGGATCGGAGTACCGCGGTGCGAATATCGAGAATGCTGCGTTCGGTGCGACCATCTGCGCCGAGGCCAATGCCATCACCACCGCGGCGGCTGAGGGCATCCGCAGAATCGACACGGTGGCCGTCGTGTGTCTCGACGGCGATCTGTGCACCCCGTGCGGCAACTGCCGCCAGGTCATGCGCGAATTCGGCGTCAAGACCGTGGTCATGCAGAACC
>CAZDIQ010000043.1:12107-16134 GCA_964505525.1 uncultured Acidimicrobiaceae bacterium
AACTGCCGCCAGGTCATGCGCGAATTCGGCGTCAAGACCGTGGTCATGCAGAACCCCGACGGTTCACCGCACCCCGTCTCTCTCGAGGATCTCCTCCCGATGTCGTTCGGACCGGAAGCGCTGGGTTAATTCCTCTCCCCACAATCGGTCATCGGTCATCGGTCATCGGTCATCGGTCACCCGTCCTCCGTCGTCCCTATGGGTCGGGTGCTCGTGGTGGGGTGTCGCTCGTGCGCATTGGGGGTTCATCGATGGGTGTGTCGTATATGTGCCCGAGTGGGCTGGTCCATCGATACGAACCGTCGGCGAGGATCTCGTATGCCCAGCCGGCGTCCTTGCCGACGTGGTCGTGTCGACAGAGCGGTGCGAGGTTCCTCACCCTGGTCGGACCAAGGTTTGCCCAAGGGTCGATGTGATCGATGTCGCACTGCGTGGCGGGCATGAGGCATCCGGGGAAGGCACACAGGGGTCGGAGCATCTCGACGATTCGCCGTTGCTTCGCACTCGGGAGTCGACGATCAGCCGGCTCGGTGTCGGAGACTTCCGCGACGTCCGCAGTGCCCGACCTCGGGGTCGGTCGAGCCCGCGTCGTTCCCAGCGAAACCCGCCCGTCCGCGTCGGTCACGACATAACGGAACTCGGCCTTGTTCGCCTCCCGCACGGTCTTTCGAGCGATGTCCGCAATCACCGGACCGTATCCGGCCAGTTCACCCGTGTGATCATCGAGTTCGGCGAGCGTTGTGAGATCGACTCGGATGTCCACGACACCGCGTCCCACAGTCTCGTGCGAAGCACCGTTCAGAAGGTCGAGGAATACGTCAGCTCGGATCTGATCGATGGTGCGCCCGTCATCTGTCCTTCTCAGCGATTTTGCGATGTGGTTGATCCGCCTTGTGGCTTGAGCCACGAGGTCAGGTGGTAGATCGAAGGCGAAGAGGTGGGATGTGCCCGAGTTGGTGGGTACCGAAGAGATCCGGCGCTCCGCCAAGGCGGTGTCATACCTCTTGACGGCGTCGTCCGGTTCGAGTGACATTGAGAGCTTTCGTACGGCGCGGCGGAGCTGTCCTGTGGTCATTCGCGGTGCGAGATGCGCAACTTCATGAACCACCCGCCGTGCGAGTTCTTCTGAAAGGTGGACGGTGCCTTCGACAAGGACCCTCGCCCGTCGTATATCGATGGCGCCGGTACTGAGGAGGCGCCCGACCTGCGGGAGGCGGTCTCGGAGATCAAGTGCGAGTGCAAGCTGGTGCTCGGCCGCCCGTCGAGTCAGGTGGAGCGCAGCTGAGACTTCAGATGCTGCCGCGTCGTTGCACCGCATCTCGGACTCCCAACCCTTGCCCATCTCCTGATAATGAGCGGCGACGGAGCTGATGGCCCGTAGGGTCTGAGCCTCGAAGTGGGCCGCCATTCGGTTGTGCGCCCGCATCACCGTCACGAGGTCGTAGCTGGAGAGTTGATCAAGGTCTATCGCAGCAAGGATTACTCCGAGCACCGGACCAGGCTCGATGTTGTCGAGGTCGGCCGGTATCAGCGCTCGACCTGGCTCCTCGGCCTGCAATACCAAGATGCCGGACCGCGGGCCACCCCAACTGGGCTGCCGATACGTATCGATGTGCGTTGCTTCCAACATTGAGACAACGTATCGCACGCCTGCGACAGAAATGGCCCCAAGTTTTCAGTCCACAGTCGACAGTTCACAGCCATCGGTCCTCTGTCGTCCGTCCTCTGTCTTCTGGGTCAAGATCCGCTGTCCAAGACTTCAGGCCAGCCGCTGAACCCTCAGGTACCGTTCTTCCATGAGCGCCGATCCAAGCACGCCTGCAGGGATTCCAGCGTCGGTGGACGAGACCTCGACCGACGCGGACGAGCTGTCGTTCGAGGCGTTCTATGGGCAGGAATACCACGCTGTGCTAGCGCTTTCGCGTGTCCTGACCGGTGACTTGTCCCGAGCCGAGGACGTCACCCGTGGTTCCTTCGCGACGGTCCTCGCATCGTGGGAGACGATCGACGACCCCTCTCCATGGATTCGCTCGGTTGCCGTCGATAGGGCGCGCCCGAAATGGCGCGTTTGGCCGGGCGAGCAGCCTGCCATTGCCGAGCCGTCACACACCATGAGGATCGGTCCCGATCTTCCTGCCGAAACCGAGGAGTTCTGGGCTGCAGTCAGGGACCTTCCTCGCAGACAGGCGCAGGCGATGGCACTGTGTCATCTCGAGGACCGGTCGGTCGCCGATCTGGCCCTGATCCTGGAGTGTTCCGAGTCGACCGCCCGCACCCGCCTCGTGAAAGCTCGCAGTACGTTGACCAAGAGATTGGGCATCCGACCAGCGATCGATATCGACACCTACGGCCGTCGCCACGGTGAGATCGTGAAGGAATCGTTGGACCATGTCAATCCTCCGCCGATCGACGATCTCGGGCGATTGTCAACCCGGTCGGCCAACCCTCGACCTTGGATCATCGCAATGATCGCCGTAACGGGCATTGCCGTGTTCGGGGTTCTTGCATTCTCGGGCGGGATCGGGGAACCGATGGAACCCGAGGCCCAACCGTTCCCAACGAGCAGGACTCCGCCTTCGACGTCGATCCCTGAGACTGCAAGGGTCCCGGTTGCCCCGAAGCCATTCGATATGCGGTCGTTCGTGGCGAGCCGTCTCGACGAGGTGTTCGGCGATTTCGGTTCGGAAGTGGCCGTCGTTGCGTTGGTGCAGAATCACTGGCTCTTCGAGTTCGAGAAGACTGCCCTGTCTGCTCCGATGCTGGAGATGGCCGGATACAGAGTCGTTCCTGCGGAACACGTGGCGGAGGTTGCTGCGGCGTTCGCCACGCAACGGGGGACCGAGGCGCTGGAAGGCACCTGGTCCGCAGTCGGTCTTGAACCGAAGTACTTCGACAGTCCGGTCGACACCTGGATCGATGACCTCGCCGCCGCACCTGGCACTGTGCTGTTCGGGGTAGACCGCCAGGTAGGCACATCGAAGGTCCCGGAGGGGTGGGAGGTCGTCGCTGACCTTGAGTTGGACATCCCGGTGAACGCCCTCGTCGTTGGGACTGATGAGGGCATGGCGGTCATCAGCGCCACGGCCACCAGATTCATACGCCCGGATGGGACATGGCTCGAAGGTCAACCTCCTCCCTCAGAAGGACAGCTGGGGGCGTACTTCTCCTACCTTGAGATGATGTCCGCAGGCCATGTCGTGGTCACAGTGACGGGCTACGGCACCACATGGATGTTCGACACCAGTGACCTCACTTGGCGAGAAATCGGTCGATATCCCCTTCAGGGAATCTGGTACACATTGGGCTCAGCGGTCGTCGACGGTCAATTCGTCCTCGTGATGCGCGATTCGTTGGTCTTCTCCCTCGACCTTGAGTCCGGTATCTGGACCGAGCGCGACCCGCTACCCGTTGGCCTGAACGTGGGTGGCGTGACGACTGATGGTTCCACCATCTACGTAGCGGGCGTGAGGCAGGCCGGAGACAATGTCATCATCGGGAGCCGTTTCCCCAAGGTGTTCGCATCCACCGCGGACGGCGGTTGGACCGAGCTGCCGGAGATCCCCATCGATGGGCAGGCATCGTCCATCGGATGGGTCGATGGCTTCGGTCTGGTTGCAGTGAACTACGAGTCCCAGTCCGCCGTTCTTGACGACACATCGGGCGAATGGCGGTTGATCGACGACGTGCCCATTTCGTTTGGGGAGTGCTACCCACAGATGCGCCCTGTTGCCCGCGGGGTCGTGGCAGTCTGTTCGACCGTGGCATGGTTCGACCCTGACACGGAAACATGGACCGGCATCCGGCCGACGTTCAATGGAAAATACGCCGTCCTGTCGGATCAGATTCTCGGTCTCGTAGAGACCGACCACGGCACCACCCAGCTGGTTTCCAGACCGCTTTCACCCTGACGGGCGAGTCCACAGTCCACAGAACTGCTCCTGAATCCGCGGTCATCCACAACCGATCCATCATCCATGATCAATCATCCAATACGGAGAGCGGACAGCGTGCTGTCTGGTTCTGTGGG
>CAZDIQ010000044.1:0-16129 GCA_964505525.1 uncultured Acidimicrobiaceae bacterium
CTCGCATGCCCCCCTGGCTCGCAAGCTCGCCCGTCCCCCCTGAAGGGAGGACGCAAAGAATGCCGGACTCGGTATTCGGTATTCGGTATTCGGTATTCTGCCCGCTGAACGTGTACATGGATCGTGGATCATGAATCTCGGAAAGCTCGCTACCGTTCGCTGATGCACATCAGATTCACGAAACGAACCATGTTCCTTGTTGTCATCCTTGCCGCCTTCGTGGCTGCAGGGTGTACGAGCAGTACCGAAGATTCGACTTCCACGACGGTCGTCGTGGACCTGACCGATGAGCAGCAGGCCTTCATCGATGCGTTCGAGTCGTCTGCTCCCAACGGTGCTGATTCTGCGGCTGCCCTTGAGGTCGGCGAATCGCTGTGTGTGAACCTTGAACTCCTCCAGGCAGCGGGTACGCCGCCCGGTCACGCCGCGGATGCGATCGAGCAGGTGCTCCTCGCCGATGCGACGTCGACCGAGAAGGCAGAGTTCGGTGTCGTTCTTGCGGTCGCCCCGGTCACCCTCTGTGAAGACCTCGCCAGATACGGCGAAGCGGTCACCTACTGGCTCGGGTTGTGATCCGAGCGGTCAGAGCGTGACCGTTCGACACCCTTGAATCCGGAGTCCCCATCAGGTACACCATGAGTGTCACCGCGTACGGACGCGTTCCATCCGATCGCGTTACGGACCGGTTGAGAAGAGGGAAGAAGCGCGGGTAGCGGGCAGCCGAAAGCTGCCTAGCCGCGACCGGCGTTCGGCTTGCGGCCGTGGTTCGCCTTGGAGCGGCGGGCGCGCAATTTACGTCGTTTTGCCTTTGCCATAGTGATGGGAGCGTACCAGCGCCGATGTTGTACCGGCGAAGAACCCTTGTCTGGTCCGGCGGGTCGCTCCGTGTCATCGTGTTGCCATCCGGGAGAGCTCGTCGCTTGGGGCTGCGCGACCCGGTGGTGCGTGCATGTGCCTTCGCCGCACGTTCTGTGCATTCGTTCGGTCTCGACGATCCGATCGGCGTGGCGTGGGTCTCGGGTGACGGCATCGTGCGCAAGACCATGCGACTCAAACCCAACCGCATCGTCATCGGCCCTACGGGAGCGGTGGTCGAGTGTCGGGATGTCGATGGGTTGCCACCGGTCGGGGCGGTTCTCGCCGCTCTACCATGACCTGTGATGCCAGGCACCTTGATTCTCTGCGCCACTCCGATCGGGAACCTCGCCGACACGTCCACGCGGTTGGTCGAGGCACTCGAATCGGCCGACGTCGTGTTCGTCGAGGACACGAGACGCACGGCCCAGTTGCTCCGGCACCTGGGTGTTTCGGCAAAGATGAAGAGCTACTTCGCCGGCAACGAACAGGCAAGGAACCAGGAGTTGGGGGCGCTCCTTCGCGACGGTTCGGTCGTGGCGCTGGTGAGCGATGCGGGGATGCCTGTCGTGTCGGATCCAGGCGCATCAGCAGTGAGAGTGGCCATTGATGCCGGTGCGATCGTCACTGCCATACCTGGGCCGAGTGCACCGGTGACCGCCCTCGCCATGTCGGGGTTCAACGGTGACCGGTTCGTCTTCGAAGGGTTCCTGCCCAGAAAGGGTGCAGAGCGGGCGGCCAGACTGGAGTCGATCGCACGGGACCAGCGGACGACGGTCTTCTTCGCAGCCACCCGCCGAGTCGCGGATGACCTCGCTGACCTCGCGTCCGTCGTAGGGCAGAACCGATCGGTGGTCGTGACGCGGGAAATGACCAAGTTGCACGAGGAGGTCTGGCGCGGGACCGTCGAGGATGCTGCCCGACACTTCGCCCAGGCGAACGCAAAGGGCGAATTCACCGTTGTGCTCGAAGGGGCACCCGTCGAACCCGGCGACCTCGAAGCCGCAGTGGAAGCGGCACGCGAGGTCATTGACGCAGGCGATTCGGTGTCACGAGCGGCAAAGAGCGTTGCCGCGTCAACCGGTGTGAGCCGAAAGCTGCTGTACGACCGACTGCTCAGGGAGCGTCAGTAGCGCCACCGAGGTTCGAGCGGCAATCGGCGCAGACGCCACGACCGCGGTAGTTGCGCAAGTCCTCCGTGCCTTCACAGAAGATGCACGTCGCCTCGAGCTTGCGAAGCACGATGCCGCCGTTCTCAACGGATATCGCAAGTTCATCACCCTCGTGGATGTTGAACAAGCGACGTGTTTCGGCCGGAACGACGACGCGGCCAAGGTCGTCGATCTTTCGGACGATGAGGGTGTCCAAGGTTGGTTCTCCGTTCCTCCATCAATCGGGAGATCCCCGACAGCTGTAATGGTACCGACGCCGATGCACCCCGGGAACGGGCTTGAATCAGCCTTCAGCTTTCCGCCTACCGGGCAGAGAGATCATGGATGATGGATTATGGATAATGGTCAGCACGCCTGCGGACTGGATTCGGAAAGCGGAAGGCGGTAGGCGGAAAGCGCTGCCATGATCCATCATCCATCATCCATCATCCATCATCCACTCTGAGTCCTCTGAAGGATGTCATCCGTCCCCTGACCTCCGTGTGCCTCTACCATCGCTGGCATGAGCGATAGTCCCAAGAAAGTCCTTGTTGCGGTTGCCTGGCCGTATGCGCAGGGGTCGCTGCACCTCGGGCACATCGCCGGGGCATATCTCCCCCCTGACATTTTTGCCCGATATCGGCGGGCACTCGGCGACGACGTGCTCATGGTGTCGGGTTCGGACGTCCACGGGACCCCGATCACCGTCAAGGCGGACGAACTTGGCGTTTCCCCTGCCGACATCGTCGCGAAGTATCACCCCGAGTTCCTGACGTACTGGGACGACCTTGACATCACCTTCGACCTGTTCACGACGACAGGGACCGACACCCACCGGCGGGTCGTCCAGGAGTTCTTCCTCACCCTGCTCGAGAACGGATATCTGTACACGGACACGGTCGAACAATTCTTCGACGAGCAGGAACAGCGCTTCCTGCCCGATCGGTACGTCGAGGGGACCTGCCCGAACTGTGGGTATGAGAGCGCACGGGGTGATCAGTGCGACAACTGTGGCAAGACGCTCGATCCGATCGATCTCATCAACCCGAGAAGCAAGTTTTCCGGATCGACCCCGGTGCTGCGCGAAACCGAGCATTACTACTGGAAGCTGAGCGAGTTCAATGAACCGCTGCTCGAATGGCTCAATTCGCGCGAAGGGTGGAGACCCCATGTCCTCAACTTCGCCATCGGCATGGTGACGGAGGGCCTCCACGACCGTGCCTTCACACGCGACCTCGACTGGGGCGTGCCGCTGCCCGTCGACGACATCGGCCCGGGCAAGTCGATCTACGTGTGGTGGGAGGCCGTCATGGGGTACCTGTCCGCCCCCCAGGAGTGGGGCGAGATACAGGGCACACCGGATGTATGGAAGGAGTGGTGGCTCAACCCTGATGCCGAGTCCTACTACTTCGTCGGCAAGGACAACATCCCGTTCCACGCGATCTACTGGCCCGCATTGATCATGGGGCACGGTGGTCTCAACCTCCCGACGGACGTGCCGGCCAACCAATACGTCACCTTCGGGGGTCGCAAGGCATCCAAGTCGATGGGTGTCGGTCGGCCGCTTGGTTGGTACCTCGACCACTTCGAGACCGATGCCTTGCGCTATGCCATTGCACAGAGCCTGCCCGAGTCGAACGACAGCGAACTCCACGACGACGAGATCGTGCGACGGATCAACGAGGAACTCGTAGCCACGTGGGGAAACCTGGTGAACCGGGTCGTCTCCATGACCGAGCGCTACTTCGACGGTGTCGTTCCGCCGGTGGGTGAGCTCACACCGGCCGACACGGCGGCCCTCACGTCGGCGTCGGACGGACTTGACGAAGTGGGGAATCTGATCGGTGCGGTCAAACTTCGTGCCGGCGTCACCCGGGCGATGCAGGGTGCCCAGGATGCGAACGCCTACATCAGTGAGATGGCACCGTGGACATCGGCCAAGACCGACGTGGCCCGTACCGGGACCACGCTGTGGGTGGCGCTCCAGATGGTCGCAACCACCGCCGTTGCGCTGTACCCCTATCTGCCGAATACCTCGCGGTCTGTGCTTGAAGCCCTTCGGGTGGTACCCGAGGGTGATCCGATCACCTGGACCAAACCGGTCGTCGAATCGGGGACCGCCATCGGTTCCCTGCCACCGTTGTTCTCCAAGGTTGAACTCGACCCCGAGGAGTGACCATGCCCGACCCACGTGCCGAACCCGATGCCTGAGATCGAGTGGGTCGACACCCACGGGCATCTCTTCATGGTCGACGACCCGATCGATGACGTCCTGGCGAGGGCGCGCGACTCGGGCGTTGCGTGGATCGTGTGCCCCGGTGTGGATGCGGACTCGTCAGCCAGAAGCGAGATCATCGCAGCCGAGCACCCCGACATCGTGCTTTGGTCCGCCGGTCTCCATCCCCACGATGCCTCCCTGTGGTCCGAACAGGCGGACACCATCTCGGACCTCGCAACGAGAGCCGATGCGATCGGCGAATGCGGGCTCGACTTCTACCGCAACCTCGCACCGCCCGAGGATCAGCGCACCGCCTTCGCCGCCCAGCTCGAACTCGCCGCATCGCTCGACAAGCCGATCATCATCCATTGTCGCGACGCGTTCAGGGATGTCCATGCGATGCTCGAGGCCGCGCAGCTCGGCTCCGATGCGATCCTGCACTGCTGGACCGGGGGGCCGAAATGGACGAAACGATTCGACGAACTCGGCGTGACCTTCTCGTTCGCGGGACCGCTCACCTATGCCACGGGCGACACGCTCCGGCTCGGAGCGGGCCAGGCACCTCCGGACCGCACGTTCGTCGAGACCGATAGTCCGTACCTGACACCTGAACCGCTCAGGGGCTCCCCGAACGAGCCGGCGAACGTGCATCTCACAGGGGAGCGGCTTGCCGACATCTGGGGGCTTTCCGTGGCGGACGTGGCGACCCGGACCACGACGCAGGCAGCAAAGGTGTTTCGACGTGTCTGATTTCGGATTCCAAGCCCGTTCCGACATACGTGCGCTGCTTGCCGAGCACGATCATCGTCCGCAGAAGTCGTACGGTCAGAACTTCCTGGCTGATCCGAACATCGTCGATCGCATCGTCAGGACCGCAGGTGTCGATCCGTCGAGCAACGTCCTCGAGATCGGCGCAGGGACCGGAGCCCTCACCACCGCTCTTGCGCGCGAGGCCGGACACGTGGTCGCCTACGAGGTTGATCATGCCCTCGAGCCGATCCTCGCATCCACGATTTCGCACCACGGGAACGTCGAGCTTCGTTTCGCTGACGCCTCCCGGATGCGGTTCGATCGTGCGCTGCCGTCGGGGACCTGGACGATGGTTGCGAACCTCCCGTACAACGTCGGTACGGGCATCGTGCTCGATGCGCTCCAGCATGCACCCATGATCACGCGTCTCGTTGTGATGGTCCAAAGAGAGGTCGCCGACCGTCTCACAGCGGGTCCGGGGAGCAAGGTGTACGGCATCCCTTCGGTTGTTGTCGGGCTCCACGGGGCGGCGCACATCGCGTTCACGGTCCCTCCGCACGTGTTCGAACCTGCACCGAAGGTTGATTCTGCCGTCGTCGTCATCGATCGGACGGTTGCCGATCCGGTGGCCCCGAGGGCGATAGAGATCGCAACGACGGCGTTCGGGCAGCGCAGAAAGATGCTTCGCAAGTCGCTCGCCCACCTGCTGGCTTCGCCCGACGCGCTCACCCTTGCCGGTGTGGACCCCACGCAACGACCGGAGGATCTCGGCCCTGGCGCATTCATCGATATCGCCAGAGCGGAGTTGGAGACGTGAATCTTCGCCCGATCAGTGCCCGCGCCTACGCCAAGGTGAACCTGGCACTCGCCGTGTACCCCGCCGCCGCAGACGGATATCACCCACTCAGGGGGATCTTCCAGTCCATCTCGTTGTCCGACACGGTCACGATCACCCCTGCGTCCTCTGACGGAATCATCATCTCCAACGACGAGGCGCCTGCCGACGAATCGAACACGGCGTGGCAGGCCCTTGACGCGGTCAGGCGCGCTGCGAGGCTCCCCCTGCCATCGGAGCTCTCGATCGACAAGCGGATCCCTGCAGGTGCGGGCCTCGGTGGGGGGAGCGCGGACGCCGGTGCGGTGATCGGGCTGTTGGCGCCGGCGTGCGGTCTCGAAGAGGACATTGCCCTTGAAATCGCTGCATCGATCGGGTCGGACGTCCCGTTCGCACTCTCGGGCGGCACCGCCCTTGTGACAGGACGCGGCGACACGATCGTGCCGATGGAGCCGCTCGGAGGGTTCGCTCTTGCGATCGTCGTCCCTCCGTTCGGATTGAGCACTCCCGAAGTGTTCAGGGAATGGGATCGACTCGGCAATCCCGTCGGTGAGGCGGTGCCCGACGATGCCCTCCCGCCGTCGTTGCGCCGTCGGGAACCCATCCGCAACGACCTGTATCCCGCTGCCGTCTCGCTTGATCCGCGCCTCGCGGATTGGCGGGACGAGCTCGCTTCGATCTGGGGCTCGGTCGTGTGCATGACCGGCTCGGGATCCGCTTTGTTCGGGTTCTTCGGTGACCTCGATGAGGCGACCGATGCCGCTGCCGCGGTCGGTTTGCCGACGAGGGCGTCCGTTGGCGTCGGATTGGTTCAGAAGGCATGGGAACGCACCGATGAATGAGTGTGGATACGACCCGCTCCGACTGTCATGGCTTGGGCTCTCCTACACTTCCGCCTCGCATCCCGCAGTGGGGGGTGGTGTAATTGGCAGCACAGGTGGTTTTGGTCCATCTAGAACGGGTTCGAGTCCTGTCCCCCCAGCCATCGACCCGCAAAACGAATCGTCGAGCTACATGAAAGTGCACGGATTCTGAACCGATGAGCACCAGCGTCGTGATACTCGCAGCAGGCAAGGGCACCCGGATGAAAACGGGCCGGGCCAAGGTACTCCACGAGGCAGCCGGACGGTCCTTGCTCGGTTGGGCGCTCCACGAAGCGGCAGCAGTCGACCCGAAGGAGATCGTGGTCGTTGTCGGGCACGACTCGGACGAGGTAACCCAGACCGTGCCTGATGGTGTGACGGTCGTCGTCCAGGAACCTCAACTCGGGACCGCAGATGCGGTTCGGGTCGGGCTCGGTGGTCTCACCGGTGATGCTGAACATGTGCTCGTCCTTCCGGGCGACATGCCGCTTGTCACCCACGAGTCACTCGGGCGTCTGGTGGAGGCACACCTCACGTCCGGTGCATCGGCAACCGTGATGACCGTGGATCTTGATGCCCCAGACGGCTACGGACGGGTCATCCGTTCGGGGGACTCGGTGGTCGCCATCGTC
The DNA here is from genome assembly GCA_964505525.1 of uncultured Acidimicrobiaceae bacterium. Classification (GTDB taxonomy): domain Bacteria; phylum Actinomycetota; class Acidimicrobiia; order Spongiisociales; family UBA5794; genus UBA5794. The sequence continues at coordinate 7,305 of CAZDIQ010000044.1, forward strand.
GAACACGTCGATGCGACACCTGAGCAGCGGCTCATAGGCGAGGTCAACACATCGGTGTATGTCTTCAACACCGCTGAGCTGGCTGAGGTAATCGCCGAGATCACGACGGACAACGCACAGGGCGAGTACTACCTGCCCGATGCGATTGCACTCCTTGTCGCAAAGGGCCGCACCGTCACAGGTGTCGTGGTCGACGAGACCGAAGGCGTCGGTGTCAACACGCATGGGCAACTGGCCGAGGTATCTGCCGTACTGCGCTCACGGATCAACGCACAGCTCATGGAATCCGGTGTGTCCATGCTCGATCCGAACAGGGTGTATGTCGATGCGGACGTTGATGTCGCACCCGGGGCGACCCTCCTCCCCGACACGTATCTCCGAGGGACCACGACGGTCGGCGCCGGTGCCAAGATCGGGCCTGGTGTCGAGATCGATGACTCCTCGATCGGTGAGGGGGCCACCGTGCGCCACGCCGTCCTGATTTCTGCGGTTGTCGGTGCAAACGCGGACGTCGGTCCATTCACCTATCTGCGGCCCGGTGCCGAGCTCAAGGAGGATTCCAAGGCCGGTGCCTATGTCGAGATCAAGGCCTCGGTCGTCGGGAAGGGATCAAAGGTTCCGCACCTTTCATACATCGGCGACGCGGAGATCGGGGAGCATTCCAACATCGGTGCTGCGACGGTCACCGTGAACTATGACGGTGAGACGAAGCATCGCACGAAGGTCGGCGACCGTGTCCACATCGGGTCCGACACCATGCTGGTGGCACCGGTGACGGTCGGCGATGATGCCTACACGGGCGCGGGTTCCGTCATCACACACGATGTCCCCGACGGGGCATTGGGGATCGAACGAAGTGACCAAAGAATCGTGGAGGGCTACGCTGAGAAGCGCCGGAAACGTTCGGAGGAGAAGGCAGAATGATGCAACGCCCAGGATTGCGGCGGATGCTTGTGTTCTCGGGCTCGGCGAACGTCGAACTTGCCGAAGAAGTCGCCAAACTGCTTGACGTCGAACTCGGTGGAGTGGAACGCTCCCGATTCGCCGATGGAGAGATCTATATCCGATTCACGGAGTCGGTGCGTGGCGCCGATTGCTTCGTGATCCAGAGTCATTCGGATCCGATCAACGAGCACATCATGGAGCAGTTGATCATGATCGATGCCCTCAAGCGGGCCTCGGCGAAGCGGATTACCGCAGTGATCCCGTTCTACGGATACGCCCGCCAGGACAAGAAGGGCAGACCCCGCGAAGCCATCACCGCACGCCTCATGGGTGACCTCTTCATGGCGGCCGGCGCCGATCGCCTTGCCGCGGTCGATCTCCACACCGGTCAGCTGCAGGGTTTCATCGACAAGCCGTTCGACTCGCTCACGGCACTGCCGCTGTTCACCGATTACCTGAAGAACAAGATCGACGGGCCGATCACCGTCGTTTCGCCTGACTCGGGCGGTGTCAAGCGCGCCACGCGGTTCGCCCATCATCTCAACGCGGAAGTCGCATTCATCTACAAGCGGCGGCGCACCGACAAGCGGAATCACGTCACGGCATCGCACGTCGTCGGTGAGGTCAACGGTCGACACTGCATCATGGTCGATGACATCATCGACACCGCAGGCACGGTCGTCGCCGGAGCGGAGCTCCTGCTCGAGCGCGGTGCGGCGTCGGTCAAGGTTCTCGCCACGCACGGTGTCCTTTCCGGACCGGCAATCGATCGACTGAGGACGGCCCCGTTCTCCGAGATCGTGATCACGAACACGCTTCCGGTCTCCAAGGACGCGCTGTCTTTGCCCCATCTGACCGTCCTGTCGATTGCTCCGATCGTCGCCGGGACGATCGAGGCGATCTTCAACGACAATTCCGTCAGTGAGATCTTCAAGGGCGAGAACACCTGATCCGTCCTCGGGCTTGTCGATGACCGTCGATCCCGCACGACTCGCATCGATCGTCACGGATGGGTTCTCGGACTACCAACGCCGACGACGTGCGATAACGGCACGGGCTCATGCCAGATTCGAGGCGCGTGATTGGCACGGGATGAGGGGTGACTCCCTCGAGCGGATCGATGCATATGGCATCAGCCTTGATGCGACGATCGACACCCTCACGCGGTCGGGTTTCTCGACGGCGGAACACCGCGTCGAGTGGACGTCCGCAAGGGATGCGTTCCGGCAGATCTTCCGTACCAGTCCGTTCGCCGCGATCGCAGAGACCTACTTCAACTCGATCGCCCGCAAGATGTTCACGACGGAGGGCATCGACGGCGACCTCGAGTTCCTCGATGACCCGGAGGTCGACGCCACCGACTGGCCAGCGGTCACTACGACGTACGACACGACAGGGGGTGCCGGGGAGTGGTTGGCTGCCATTGCCAGGGACTGCCGGTTCCATGTCTCGTGGATCGACCTGCACTCTGACATCCGAGAGGTCGTCGCCCGCCTCCCGTTCGAACCGACGGAGGTCGAGGTCGTGTCGCGCCGCTTCTACCGTGGCAAGGCTGCATACGTCGTCGGTGCGATCAGCAAAGGGTCGGATCGGCTGCCATTCGCCCTCGCGATCCGTCACGGGTCCAGCGGAATCCGGATTGCTGCGTTCCTCGTCGGGGAGGAGGACGTGTCGATCCTGTTCTCGTACACGCGGTCCGCTTTCCGGGTCGCCACCCGCTCACCGAGCGCACTCGTCGAGTTCCTGTCCGGGTTGATGCCACACCGCCCCAGTGCCGAACTGTGGGCGTCCATCGGATTCCGCAAGCAGGCGAAGTCCGAGAGGTTCCGCGACCTCATGCGGTACCTGGCGCACTCACAGGACCGGTTCTCGACCGCACCCGGTGTGAAAGGTCTTGTGATGATCGTCTTCACGCTGCCCGGCTACGACATCGTGTTCAAGGTCATCCGGGATCGGTTCCCGAGGCAGAAGACGGTCACACCGATCCAGGTCGCAGACCGCTACCAGTTCGTCGCGCGACACGACCGAGCCGGTCGCCTCGTCGAGGCGCAACGGTTCGAGCAACTCCGCCTCCCGGCCGAGCGTTTCGATGCCGGCCTGCTCGACGAGCTGCTCACCGATGCCGGTCGGACGGTGACCCTTGTCGGGGATCAGGTCGCCTTTGGCACCGTGTATCTCGAGCGGCGGGTCACACCCCTCGACATCCACCTGCGGACCTCCGATGTCGAGGAGGCGACGCGGGCGATCATCGACTACGGCACCGCGATCAAGAACCTTGCAGCATCGAACATCTTCCCCGGCGACATGCTGCTGAAGAACTTCGGTGTCACCTCGCGTGGTCGCGTTGTGTTCTACGACTACGACGAACTCACCGAGCTGACCAATTGTCGGTTCCGATGGTTCCCGCAAACCGACGATCCTGATGACGACATGGCCAACACGCCCTCGTACGGGATCGGACCCAACGACATCTTCCCCGAGGAATTACCACGATTCCTGGGACTCAACGATGAACTTCGTACCGCATTCGATGCCAGGCACGCCGATCTGTTCACGCCCGACTTCTGGACCGAGGTCCAACGCCGGATCGAATCAGGCGAGACGATAGAAATCCTTCCTTATCGGAAGTCGCGGGCGATTTGATTCGTATGTCGATGTGGGTCATGTGCCATGGATGATGGATGATGGATGATGGATGATGGATTGTGGATGATGGAACGGCACCGCGTACCTTGGCCGTTTCGCGCGGGGTTGCCGTAGACTTGTGCGCTGAATCCTCCGTCGATTTCCCGGGAGCCCCGTCATGTCCCAAGAAACACTTCGCGCAACCAAGCGCACCACACAAGGAACCCGTGCGTCAAAGCGGCTCCGCCGCGAGGGGCGTGTTCCTGCAGTCGTCTACGGCGCAGATCTTGATGCCGCGCACGCGGTACATCTGGATGGCCGTGAGCTCTATGCGGTGCTCCACACCGATCAGGGTCTCAACGCAGTCATCGAGATCGACGTCGACGGTGAACAGGTCCTGACCGTCGCCAGAGAGGTGCAGAGGGACCCTGTCCGGGGCGACATCACGCACCTCGATCTCATCCAGGTCAACCTCAAGATTGCGATCGAGGCCGAGGTTCCCATCGAGTACATCGGTACGCCGATCGCTGTCATCGATGACGGCGCAATCGTCGAGACGCTCGAATCGACCATCACCCTGATGGCCCTGCCGAACTCGATCCCGAGCTCCGTCGAGGTCGATGTCAGTCATCTGCATCTGCACGACACGCTCACCGTTGCCGATCTCCCCGAGATCGACGGCGTCGAGTACACCGCCGATGCCGACCATCCGCTCCTGACCGTGTTGCTTCCCGCTGCCGAGGTTTCGGCTGAGTCGGTTGACGACGACACGACGGATGATGAAGGCGCCGGAGGCGACGCTGGCGGAGGCGACGACGGGTCCGGTTCGGACTCCGGCGAGGGCTGATCACGGATTCGTCCGCAAGCCTCGTAGTCGGGCTCCGCAACCCGGGCAGCTCGTACGACCAGACACGCCACAATGTCGGCGCTGTGGTCGTCGATCGGTTCCTTTCTGACAACGCTTTGACCCTCAAGCGCGCCCGACAATCGATGCCAGCCGATGTCGCAGAGGCGAACCTCGACGGATCGCGGTCCGTCATTGCGATCCCGCGGACGTTCATGAACGAGTCAGGAATCGCCGTGGCACCGCTCGTCAGGTACTACGGGGTCGATCTCGATCGGCTGTTGGTGGTCCACGACGACATCGACGTGCCATTCGCCAAGATCAAGGTCCAAAGCGGAGGCGGCCACGGCGGGAACAACGGTGTGCGCTCGGTGATCGCCTCCCTCGGCACCGCTGACTTCTGGCGGTTGAAGATCGGCGTCGGCCGTCCACCGGGTCGGGTCGATCCGGCAGACTTCGTGCTCGGACGCTTCGGCAAGGACGAAATCGAAGAGGTGGACATCGCCGTGTACCGTGGCGCCGACGTCGTCGCGAGGTTCATAACCCACGGAGGCGTCGACGCCCGCCAGTTTGCGGGCGAACTCAACGACTAGGAGCGCGGGTCATGGCGTTTGTCGGCGCAATAGATCAGGGGACGACGAGCACACGCTTCGTGATCGTCGACGAGCGGGGCCACTTCGTCGGGAGCTCCCAGGTCGAGCATCGCCAGATCCTGCCCCAGCCCGGTTGGGTCGAACACGACGCCGCTGAGATCTGGACCAACACGCAGCATGTGATCGCCGATGCACTCGCCAACGCCGGACTGACCGCTCGCGACCTCGCCGGTGTGGGGATCACGAATCAGCGCGAGACGACGGTGCTGTGGAACCGTTCGACGGGCCAGCCGGTCGCCAATGCGATCGTGTGGCAGGACACGAGGACGGCTGACCTTTGCGAAGCCATCTCGGCGGCCGCCGGTCATGGACGCGTGCGGATGACCACCGGACTGCCTGTCGCGACGTACTTCTCGGGACCGAAGATTGCATGGCTCCTGGCATCTGACCCTGCATTGGCCGATGCGGCAGACCGAGGGGAACTCGCCTTCGGGACCATGGACTCGTGGCTTGCGTGGAACCTGACAGGGCGACACATCACGGATGTCACGAACGCGTCGCGGACCATGTTGATGGACCTCGCCGAACTCCGCTGGGACGAAGGTCTGTGCGAACTCGTAGGCGTGCCGATGTCCCTGCTTCCACGCATCGTTCCCTCGATCGACGACTTCGGCCCCTGCACCGGCATCCTCGAAGGAACGTCGCTGCGAGCGATGCTCGGTGATCAACACGCCGCGCTTGTTGGCCAGGCTGCGTTCCGACCCGGTGATTCCAAGTGCACCTACGGCACAGGGGCGTTTCTCCTGACGAACACCGGTACCGAACCCGCCTTCTCGAGCGCAGGACTCCTGTCGACCGTCGCCTATCAACGAGCCGGGAGGCCCGCTGTGTACGCACTGGAAGGATCGGTCGCCGTCGCAGGGTCATCCGTCCAGTGGCTGCGGGACAACCTCAAGATGATCGAGCAATCCGCCGACGTCGAAGGTCTCGCTCGCACCGTCGACGACAATGGCGATGTCTACTTCGTCCCTGCGTTCTCCGGACTGTTCGCACCGCGGTGGCGAACCGATGCCCGCGGTGTGTTCGCAGGTCTCACGCGATATTCGAACCGTGCCCACATGGCGAGGGCGGTGCTCGAGGCGACGGCGTTCCAGGTGAAGGATCTCATCAACGCGATGCGCATTGACACCGGTATCGAACTCACCGAGCTCCGCTGCGACGGGGGCATGGTCGCAAACCGGCTTCTCATGCAGTTCCAAGCAGACATCCTTGACATGCATGTCGTGATCCCCGAGATCATCGAAACAACGGCGCTCGGCGCTGCGTACGGTGCGGGAATCGATGCGGGCGTATGGGCAGGCGAGGACGAGATCCGAACCCATTGGGCCGAACATGTCCGATTCGTTCCCGATATGGCGGCGAGTGAACGGGCACGGCTTGATGCCGGTTGGTCGAAGGCCGTCGATCGCTCGCTCGGGTGGGTGCAGTCCGACGCAGGATGACGGGGTGCTTTAGGCTCTCCATCGATGTCGATTCCCAATCTGCTCGCAGTGACGCGACTCATCCTCACACCGGTGGCGATGTGGCTGATCCTGCGGTCGCCGGACAACACCGCCATGACCGTTGCGGCGGCGGTGGTCTTCGGGGTCGCAGCTCTCACTGATTTCGCCGACGGCTACCTCGCGCGGCGTTGGCGGATCACCACGACACTCGGTGCCTTTCTCGACACCGTTGCGGACAAGGTCCTGATCACCGGCGCCCTCATCGCGCTCGTCCAGATCGGAACCGTCTCCTCGTGGGTCGTGTTCATCATCGTCGGTCGTGAGATCGCGGTCATGGGTCTGCGATCGGTGGCGGCGCTGGATCAGAGCACCGTGCCTCCGTCGCTGTGGGGGAAGTGGAAGGCGACCGTGCAGTTCGTCGCCATCATCGTGGCAATCGTCAACCCTGACCTCGGAGTCGGGTCGGTCAGCATTGCCGACGTCGCCATGTGGATCGCCGTGTTCGTCACGGTGATCTCCGCCGGCGACTACTTCTCGCGGTTCCGCGGTGTCTTCAGTCGGCGAGAGCGTGACGAGTAGCACCTTCATCACGGGTGCGACGGGAGTCGTCGGATCCGACCTGCTCCGTGCACTCGTGGAACGCGGCGATTCGGTAACGGCGCTCGTCCGCACAGCCACGGCCGGCAAGAGGGTCGCGGCGTTGGGAGCGAGTCCCGTTCTCGGCGATCTCACGGAACCCGTGTTCCTTGCGAAGGCGATGTGGGGATCAGATGTCGTGTTCCACGTCGCAGGCGTGAACGAGGGTTGCCCGAAGGACCCGGCATACATGGACAGGGTGAACATCGACGGCGCCGCCTCGGTGGTCGAAGCCGCCGCCGAGGCCGGTGCAGGTCGAGTCGTCCTGACATCGTCGGTCACCGCCATCGGTGAATCCGAGGGCATGGTCGGAACCGAGCAGACTCGTCACTGCGGGACGTACGTGTCTGCCTATGCGCGGTCCAAGCACCTCGGAGAGCAGGCCGCCGTGCGTGTCGCTGAAGAAACGTCCGTCGACCTGGTCGTCGTCAACCCCGCATCCGTACAGGGGCCCGGTCGGTCGTCGGGTTCTGCGGAACTGATCGTGCGGGTGCTCAGATCCGAAAGACCGTTGCTTGTGGATGTCACGGTGTCGATCGTCGACATCGCAGACTGCACGAAGGGGCACATACTGGCCGCGGAAAGGGGGAAACCGGGCGAGCGATACATCCTGTCGGGCGCGACGATCTCGGTTCCCGAGGCCGTTGCGCTCATCAACGAAGTCGAGGACACCGACATCAGACCACGTTGGCTGTCGCCGTCCATGGTCCGGGCGCTCGGCATCCCCTTGAGTCGGGTGATTCCCTCATCATCGATCTGCCCGGATCTCGTGCGGTCCCTGCTCCACGGCCACAAGTTCGACAACACGAAATCCCGCAAGGAACTCGGCATCGAGTACACCCCCATCGCCGACACCTTCCGCAGAACAATCGCCTGGTTCCGCCACGAAGGCCTGGTCTGAGGGAGCGCCCGCGGGTGGTCCGTTTCTGTCACATGCTGCCGGTAGGGTCTGTTGGTGTCAGATGATTGACCAGGGGAGGTGCTGTGGTGAACGGATTGGTGGGTTCGTGGCTTCCGAAGCGCGTCAAGGCGTGTCCCGTGTGTGGTGATCGCGATGCCGTGCAACTCGTCGTCTGGGGGATGCCGTATGGACGTCCACCCGAGCACGAAGTCGACCGGATCCATTTCGCCGGCTGTGTGATCGCGGTGGAGGTCGACGGGAACGGTGACGTCATACGTGAGCCGAAGTGGCGCTGCCCTGCTGACGACCACATGTACCGATGAGTTCGGGCGCCGCCCGACAGCTCAGTCGAACCTTCGCTTCATGAGCTTCGGCCCTGTCTTCTGTAGAAGAACCACGGCTGGCCGATTCGCTTGGAGCATCTGGACCAGCGGTCCGAGGTTGGCTCGAACCACTTCCTGGGCGTCCGGGTGGTCGACACCGAGCCTGACATGCCACCCGTACCACAGAATCTGGCGACGCCGCATGAAGTCCTTGTCGTGCGACAGCAAAGCCCCCGAACGATTGTCCGCCCACACCCCGATGTCATCGTCGGGTCCGAGCGTATGGGGTGCTCTCTCACATGAGTGACCTGCCCCGCTTGGGATAGCGTTGCACACCTTGGCGTCCACGTCGTGGTCGAGCACGAAGTGCACGTCAGGATGCCTCTCGTGCCCCGCGTACTTCGTCGATGTCAGCTTGCTCGAGCTCGGGGTATGCCAAGAGGATCTCTTCGTCGC
>CAZDIQ010000045.1:0-8040 GCA_964505525.1 uncultured Acidimicrobiaceae bacterium
CTGATGGCGAAAGGGATTCTGTCCTCTGTCATCTGTCCTCTGTCATCTGCGCCGCTCCAGAATCCATGATCTAGGCGTCATACAGTTCGGCTCGGCGCCATTGGAGGTAGGAATCGATGAGGCCGTCGATGTCGCCGTCGAGGACCCCCTGGATGTTGCCGACCTCGTAGCCGGTCCGTAGATCCTTGACCATCTGGTACGGCTGGAGCACGTATGAGCGGATCTGGCGTCCCCAACCGGCCTCGTGCTGTACGCCACGGATCTCGGAGACCTTGTCCGCCTGATCGGTGCGGGCTTTCTCGGCCAACCGTGCAGCGAGGAGTTGCATCGCCCTGGCCTTGTTCTGCATCTGGGACCGCTCCGCCTGACACGACACGACGATACCGGTCGGCTCATGGGTGATCCGGACGGCCGAGTCGGTCTTGTTCACGTGCTGCCCGCCTGCTCCCGACGCACGAAACGTGTCGATCCTGAGGTCGTCGGGATCGATCTCGATCTCCTGGACGTCGACTTCGGGGATGACGTCCACCCCGGCAAAGGCGGTATGGCGTCTTGCCTGGGAATCGAAGGGACTGATCCGGACCAGACGGTGGGTGCCGCGCTCGGATTCGAACGTGCCGTATGCGTTCTCGCCCCTGATCGTGATGGTGACCGACTTGATACCGGCCTCCTCCCCCTCCTGGTATTCATCGACACCGAACGTGAACGTCGAACGCTCGAGATAACGGTGGTACATCCGCACGAGCATCTCCGCCCAGTCCTGGGCGTCGACGCCACCCGCACCGGCTGATACGGACAGGATCGCCGGACGGTTGTCGTACTCCCCGAAGAACAGGGACTCTCGTTCGAGTATGGCCAGGTTCTTTGCGAGCGATTCGAGCTCGCGCTCGACCTCACGCATCGACTCCGCGTCTGTCTCATCGACTGCCATCTCGAGGAGCACACCGACGTCCTCGACCGATTGCTCGAGACTGGCGACATGATTGATGATGCCCTCGTTGTGCGACAGCCTGCTCGTGACCTCCCGAGCGCGGTCCTGGTCGTCCCACAGATTCGGTTCCGATGCCTGCTTGCGCAGTTCGACGAGTTCGGCCTCACGTCCTTCGACATCGAGAAACGACCGTGCATCGCGCAGGCGCGATTCGAGATCGGCTATGAGCGCTCTGAGTTCGACGGGTTCCATGGTTCTGAGAGTACCGAGTGCTCGATTGTGCGTTCCCCGAGCACGGCTACTGGAGGTCGCCCTGCTTGACGCCGGCGTCCGAAAGAATCTGCTTCAGCCACTTCGAACCGCTCGTGCGTGTTCCGCGCAGAGGGATTCCTGCAATGACCCGCTCGCCCTCGACGGTCTGTGCAGGCGCTGGTGGTGCACCCTCGAGGTACTGGGCCGCTACACGCTCGCCACGCTCGAGCTCGAGTGTGCGCAACGCCCGTTCCACGGCTTCGATCTGATCCTCGGTTGCCCTTGGCAGATCGAGACCATCGAGAACGAATCTCGCCATGTCCGCCCGGTAATCGTGACCGAACGACCCGAATTCGCCGGGAACCATGACCATGGCATTGGCTGCGTCGAGCGCAACCGACATGAAGGTCACGAACGGTTCCCACCGCATGCCGCGCGGCACATTGCGGCCGCGCTCTTCACCGAGCCAATCGGGTTTGCGGATCATGAGATCCGGACCCATCACGGCGATCGGGTCGTTGTCGTGTGAAAGGATGACAGCTCTCAGCTTTCGTTGCTCGTCGCGCGACAGCTTGTCGAGCAGCTCATGACGATCAAAGACGCCCACCGTGCCCTCGGGAACGAGCTCGTTTGCGCCCCTGCCGATCCCGCTTCGCGACCACTTCGCCATCCAAGGCATGCCGACCCACAGCGCCTTGTCGATTCCGTAATGGTCGAACCCCTTGATGCCGTTGAACATGACCACGTCGCTGCTGGTCCAAGCGCCGAGGCTCTCCCCGAATACCAGAACGGTCGGCCGATCCTGTGGTTTGCGCTCGGCAAGTCGCTGTCGCACACCCCACAGCAGCAGACGGAACTGGCTGCGACCGAGCGCGACCTTCTGCACACTCAGAAATGACGGGAAACGACCATATTGGATGCAGACCGTCGCGATGTCGCCCCGAGCGAACAGTTCTGCGGACTCGATCATCGTCTGGTCGACCCAACCCGTCCCCGTCGGTGACACGAGCAGCAGGTACTTGCGATCGAACGCACCGAGCTGCTCCATCTCGAGGAGCGCCATTTCTGCGCGTCCCGTCGAATACATAGGGTTCGAGTTGTACCCGACGAACACCCTGATCGGGTGAACAGCCCCGGTCTCACCCATGGTCTCATCGATGTATTCGGGCGTGAGGACGTCCGTCACGAACCGACGCCCCTGCTGACCGAGCTCCGAGTACGGCGAGATGCTCGCCGGTCCTCCCGAGACGAAATCATTCGAAGGGTGCTCGGCATATCCGGGTTCGACCTTCTCGTTTGCCCGCCCGATGTACCCGACACCGTAGTTGTAGAGGGCAACGCCTGCGCCGGCCCACATTGCAGCGTTGATCAGCCCGCCGACCCGTCTGGCGCCGAAGGAATCACCGAGGAACATCTGCCAGCTCCGTCGCGTGGTAAGGAACGCACTCACGCCCACCGATCCGATGCCTGCAACGGCAACCCCGATACCCGCGGCAGGGATGAGTTCATTCGGTTGCGGGATCGGCCAACTACCGACCTCGGACTTGCGAACCTTCAGACGCTGATTCGACCAGAGCAGCACGCCGGCAGCGGTCGCGGCGGTGGCAAGCGCCGGCCGAGCAAATCCGGATGCGGGGTAGCGTCGTGTGAGCGTCGTGGAAATGTCGTAGAAAGCGCCCCCGATCGACCCGGCACGCAGGAGACGACCAGCCGTGCGCAACCCGGATCGCGACATCGTTTCGTCCTGGTGCACTGGCAACCCTGCAAGGGCGTGACCGACACCACCGAGGAACGCACGCATCAGGAGGTGGTGGGTAAGGGGATCTTCCTCGTTGACGATGGCGCGGGTGGCGAGCTCGATCGGAGCCATCACAGACCGGGCCGAGAGTACGGAGAGACCCGCAACGGCACCCTGATGCACCGATGTGTGCGGCATCAGCGAAGGGCCGAAGGAATCCATGAACGCGATCGTCTCGAGCGGCGCAGACGGCGACGCGATGATGGGATTGAGGGCCGCAGCAGCCTCCCGCACGGCAACGGCAAGCGTCACCCCGTCGCGGGTGCTACGAATCACACTTCGAAGACCGATGAGACCCTCCGCTTCGTGGATGTCGCTGTGAGTGGCAACGTGGGAATATTAGGCATTCACCGGGAGCGAGGCGGCTCCGGGGGCACCATGACAACGCTTGTACTTGTTGCCGCTCCCACACGGACAGGCATCGTTTCGACCGACCTTGTCGCCCGTGCGCTGGACCTGTCGCCTCGTCGTCCCGTCCGACTTCGCACTGGACGTGGTGACGGCAGTCGCTGAGGGTTCAGGTGCCGAATTGGCGACCTCGACGTGGAACATGTAGCGGATGGCGTCGGCCTTGGTCGATTCGACCATGTCCTCGAAGAACTGGAAACCTTCGCGCTGGTACTCGACGAGCGGATCACGCTGACCCATGGCGCGCAGCCCGATTCCGGACCGCAGATAGTCCATCTCGGCGAGATGCTCACGCCACTTGTTGTCGATGACCGAGAGCACGACCGTGCGTTCGAGAGCACGCATGACGTCCTCACCGAACTCGGCCTCGCGCTTTGCATAGACGCCTTCGGCATCCGCCAGGAACCGATCGACAAGCTCGTTTGGATGCAGATCCTCTGGATCCTCGAAGGAATCCTTCGTGATGGTCGTGTCGTAGAGCACGTTCACGGCCGCGAGGAGCTCGTCCCAGTCCCAGTCGAAGGCATCGACGTTGTCCGTATACGTGCGGACCGTCTCTTCGATTGTTTCCTCACGCCATGTGGCGAGGAGTTCGCCGGTGTTCTCACCGTGGAGGATCTGGTTGCGCCACTTGTAGACGATCGAACGCTGCGTGTTCATGACCTCGTCGTACTTGAGGACGTTCTTTCGGATCTCGAAGTTCTGCGCCTCGACCTGGGACTGGGCACGTTCGATCGATTTGCTGACCATCTTGGCTTCGATCGGAACGTCCGGTGGGATCTTGAGACGCGACATGATCGATGCGACTCGGTCGTTTGCGAACCGTCGCATGAGGTCATCCTGGAGCGACAGGTAGAACCTGCTTTCTCCTGGGTCGCCCTGTCGGCCCGAGCGACCTCGGAGCTGATTGTCGATGCGGCGTGACTCGTGCCGCTCGGTACCGAGCACGTAGAGACCACCCGCGGCAACGACGACCTCACGGTCGGCATCGGTCTGCACCTTGAATTCCTTCGTCAGCTCGGCGAGCGACGCGTGATATTCGGGGCTCGACTCGTCGACACCCTTCTTCCTGAGGGCGGCAATCGCCAACTCCTCGGGGTTCCCGCCGAGCTTGATGTCGACACCACGACCGGCCATGTTCGTCGCGACCGTGATGGCGCCCGAGATTCCCGCCTGTGCGATGATGTGTGCCTCACGCTCGTGCTGCTTGGCGTTGAGCACCTCGAACGGCACCCCCTGCCGCTTGAGGGTGTCGGCGAGACGTTCCGACTTCTCGATGGACACGGTTCCGACAAGGACAGGCTGACCGTTCTTGTGTCGCTCGATGATGTCCTGGGCAACGGCGTTGAACTTGTTGTCCTCGTCGATGTAGACGAGGTCCGGTTGGTCGAGCCGCCCTACCGGTTGGTTCGTCGGCACCACGACCACTTCGAGTCCGTAGATCTCGACGAATTCACTCTCTTCCGTGATCGCCGTACCCGTCATCCCGGCCAGCTTGTCGTACATCCTGAAGTAGTTCTGGAGGGTGATCGTTGCGAGCGTCTGGTTCTCTTCCTTGATCGCAACGGACTCTTTCGCCTCGATCGCCTGATGGATGCCCTCGGAATACCGCCGACCCTCGAGGACGCGACCCGTGAACTCGTCCACGATCATGACCTGACCGTCCCTGATCAGATAATCGACGTCCTTCTGATAGAGGGTCTTGGCCTTGAGCGCCACATCGAGATGATGGATGAAATCGACGTTCGCGTGGTCGTAGAGGTTCTCGACGTTGAGCATCTGCTCGACGCGCGTCACACCCTGCTCCGTTGTCACGACCTGACGCTTCTTCTCATCGACTTCGTAGTGGTCGTTCTCACGCAGACGAGCCGCGATGCGTGCAAATTCTGCGTACCACTTGCCGGTTTCACCGACGCGGCCCGAGATGATCAGCGGGGTCCTGGCCTCGTCGACGAGGATCGAGTCGACCTCGTCAACAATCGCGAACGCATGACCCCGTTGGACCATGTGCTCGGGGTTCATCGTCATGTTGTCGCGCAGGTAATCGAACCCGAATTCGTTGTTGGTCCCGTGGGTGATGTCGGCTGCGTATTGCGGACGACGCTCCTCGGGTGTCATCCACGCCTGGATGATGCCGACCTCGAGTCCGAGGAAGCGATGGATACCTCCCATCCAGTCCGCGTCGCGGCTTGCGAGGTAGTCGTTGACGGTGACGACATGGACGCCCTTGCCGCCGAGTGCGTTGAGGTAGGCGGGCATCGTCTGGACGAGGGTCTTGCCCTCACCGGTCTTCATCTCGGCGATCATGCCGCGATGCATTGCCCCGGCTCCGATGATCTGGACGTCGTAGTGACGCTGCCCGAGGACACGCTTTGCGGCTTCGCGTACGGTCGCATATGCCTCGGCCTCGACGTCATCGAGCGTCTCGCCTGCGGCCACGCGGTCCTTCAACCACTGCGTCCGATCCCTGAGTTCTTCGTCGGTCAGCGACTCGACATGAGGCTCAAGATCGTTGACGGTACGGGCGAGCTGTTCGAGCTCCCGCATGCGCTTGCCCTCACCCATACGGAGAGCTTTGGTGAACATCGACATTGTGCCCCAATACTACGGCGCACAATCATTTGCTTGAATACCTTTGGAGTTCAGCTTTCAGCTTTCAGCTCACAGCTTTCAGCCGGAGCAGCTTTCAGCCGGAACCGAGAAGCGCTTTCCGCTTTCCGAATGGAGAATCAGATTCAAGACCGTGCTGGTCGAGAGCCAGGGGGATTCTGGACTGAAAGCTGTGAGCTGTGAGCTGAAGGCTGCTGTCAGAGCGCTATCAGGTTCTCTCGGACTGCGTAGAGGACCGCTTCGTTGCGGGAGTGGAGACCGAGTTTGTCGAGGATGTTGCGGATGTGGTTCTTGACCGTGTTTTCGCTGATGAACAACAGGTCGCCGATTTCCCGGCTGGTCTTACCGTCTGCGACCATCTCCAGCACCTCGATTTCACGAGCGGTGAGGGATGGTTTCCTGACGCCGACGAGATCCTGGTGGAGGACGAGCTGGCGGGTGACATCGAACAGCTTGCCTGCCATGACCGGTGAGATGGCGGCACCACCAGCAGCGACATTGTCGATGGACATGACGAGATGGTCGAACGGCATGTCCTTGACGATGTAGCCGCGCGCACCGAGTTTGATGGCCGACACCAAGTCTTCTTCCGACTCCGAACCGGTGAGCAGGACGATTGCCGAGTTCGGGGACACTGCGTGGATCTTCTGCATGGCGTCGATACCTGATTCGCCAGGCATGAGGACGTCGAGCAGAACCAGATCCGGGAGCTCGATCTCGGCAAGGGCGACTGCCGCCTCACCGTTGGCCGCCTCCCCCACGACCTCGTAGCCAGCACCTTCAAGTGCGGCGGTAAGGCCGGCTCTGAACAGGGGGATATCGTCTACGACGAGCAATCTTTTCATGGTGGTTTCGACTTACTCCGGTTCGATCAATCCGACGTCGCCGTCGCGCCTGCGATACACGACACAGTGTTGGTTCGTCGCACCGTTGAGAAAGAAGTAGAAGCCATGGCCGAGCATGTCCATCTGGAGGGCAGCTTCTTCGGCGGTCATGGGCTTCATCTCAAATCTCTTGGTCTTGACGATCTGTGCGCCACGGTCCTTTTCAGCATCGGACGCTTCATCGTCGTGGTTGAGACCTTTCTTTCCCTGGCGGTACCGCTGGATCGTCCGTTCCTTCAATCGACGGAGCTGGCGCTCGTACTTGTCCGTCGCGATGTCGAGGGCGGCACGTTCTTCCGCGGCCCCGGCTTCGATGCGCACGATGTGACCCGCTGCACTTGATGTGATCTCGACGGTGTAGCGCTCGTCTGCAAGACGCGGATTCAGTTGTTCGGTGAACTCGACATCAACCGGGCTGCCATCGTCGAATATCCGACCGGCGTGCCTCACACGTTCTTCAGCGACGAGTTTCGTCTGCTCGGACACCTGCATGTTTCTGCCGTGCACGCGAACGGTCACGTTGTCCCCTTTCGTGGGTGCGGATTCCGCGACACCGCGTTCGGGCATCGGGAGGTCGGGCCGGAACTCGCGAGCGGAGACGCATCGGTATTCGGACGGCGAACCGTTCGAGCGTTGCTCCTCACGCCACCTCCTGGGTGGTGGGTCTCAGCGTTTCCACAGCCCATGCTACTCGCATGGACCTGTTGTGCACCTTGGGTTCCTGCGTCCGTGCCCCGACCGGGACGGAACTGCGGATGGGACCCAGGAACCGTTGGCACTACTGGGTTTCAACCCGACGGACTAGTCACAGAAGATGGGTCGACTTACCTATCTAGACAATGTCCCGAGCGTCGATGAATCAGGAGAAGAGCACAAACTCGAACAAACAAGCGGAGACCCAGAATGAAAGCCATTCGCAAATTCAAAGACGAGACAGGCGCCGGAATCGTCGAGTACGGCCTGATCATCGCCCTCATCGCAATCGTTTCTGTCACAGCCGCCGCAGCGCTCGGACAGTCAACCTCCGAATCGTTGGCCTACTCGGGCAAGAGCATCAGCCACGACGCCAACGACTCGACGGACTCCACGACCACGACGTCCCGCCCGGGTGGGTCCGACGACTCGACGACGACCACGAATCCTGAAGGCCCCGGCGA
>CAZDIQ010000045.1:8140-15842 GCA_964505525.1 uncultured Acidimicrobiaceae bacterium
ATCGTGTACACCGACAAGAAGACCGGTGAGGTCATCACAATCTCGGCTGGCATCGGCCCCAAGGGTGAGATCCTCACCAAGGTGACCACCAAGACACCCGTGGAACTGGTGAAGCCGATCCAGCCTGGCCACTAGCCTCGGTTGAGATCGAACGCCGAGGTCGCCACAAGGGCGCCGAGGTCATCGCTCGACCCCAGACACCGGGCAGCCGACAGGATGGTTGAGCCCGTCGTGCACACATCGTCGACCAGGAGGGCCGGACCCTTTGGTGTTCGTCTGAGCGTGAACGGGGCGGCGTTCCGGTCCTCCCTCGCCTGACCGGCCAGCCTCGGATGCCAGAGCGGTGCCCCGAGGGCATTGACGACGGGGATCCCGGTCATGTCGGATATGTAGCCCGCAAGCACGGAAGTCTGATCGATGCCGTGGCTGACTCGTCTCCACCACACACGCGGGACCGGAATCAGCGCCTCGAAGCCTTCGGGGACCCGGGCGGCCATGGCGTCGGCAAGAAACCGCCCTGCCCGGTGTGACATTCGATACTTCAGGTTGTGGACCAATCGGGCCGCCGCTGCGGTGTGGACGAACGCAGCGTGCACCGTAATCCGGTCGATGGCACGTGGGGCAGCGGGTTGCAGACCGCGGCTACACGGCTCGCATATCGGGTAGCCGATGGATGCACACGCCAAACACAACATGCCGCCAAAGTATCAGGCGACGTTGACACATTTGATAGGTCGTTGTGGACGGGATCAGGTGCCGTGCTGCCACGATGCGAGGTATTCGCTCTGTCGCGATGTGAGTTGCTCGAGGCTTCCTCCCATCGCTTCGAGCTTCAGACGAGCAACCTCGTTGTCGATCTCCTGGGGGAGGCGATACACCTGCGATCTCAATGTGTCGGCGTTCTGGATGATCCACTCGGCCGCAAGCGCTTGGTCGGCGAATGACATGTCCATGACGTCGGCAGGATGGCCTTCCGCTGCACCGAGATTGACCAGTCGGCCTTCGGCGACCACGAGGATGCGTCGGCCGTCCGGCATGACGAATTCCTCGAGGTTGTCCCGAATGACCCGTCGGGATTCCGACATCTCGTCGAGTGCGACCAGGTCGAGCTCGACGTCGAAGTGCCCCGCATTGGCAATGATCGAGCCGTCCTTCATCTTGGCGAAGTGCTCGGCGCGGAACACGTGGATGTTGCCCGTGACGGTGATGAAGACGTCCCCGACCTCCGCCGCTTCGATGCCCGACATGACCCGATGACCTTCCATTGCGGCAGCGACTGCACGGATGGGATCGATTTCCGTGACGATCACGTCCGCACCCATGCCTTTCGCGCGCGTCGCGATCCCCCATCCACAGTCTCCGAAGCCGGCGACGACGACCCTCCGACCTGCGAAAAGGATGTTCGATGCCCTGAGGATCCCATCGAGGGTCGACTGCCCCGTTCCGTGTCGGTTGTCGAACAGGTGCTTCGTGTCCGAGTCGTTGACCGCAACAACGGGGTACCGAAGCACATCGTCTTCTGCCATGGCCTTGAGACGGATGACACCGGTTGTCGTCTCCTCCATGCCCCCGACAATGTCCTGGTCGACCCGCTCTCGGTGCAACACCGTGGTCATGTCCGCTCCGTCGTCAAAGACGAGGTGTGGCTGGGTATCGAGCACCGCGTTGATATGTCGATAGAAGTCATCAGCGCTCTCGCCCCTCACGGCATAGGTCGGGATACCTGCCTTCACAAGAGACGCCGCGACGTCGTCCTGGGTCGAGAGAGGGTTCGATGCACAGAGCGCCACCTCCGCCCCACCGGCCACGAGCGTGTGCATGAGGGTCGCGGTCTCGGATGTCACGTGCATGCATGCGCCGATCCGATACCCCTTGAGCGGTTGCTCCGCCTCGAAGCGTTCCCGTATGGCTGCCAGAACGGGCATACGACGCGATGCCCATTCGATCCGGCGGTCGCCTTTGTCCGCAAGGTCGATATCCGCGATATCAAATTCCACAGCCGTTCCTTTTCTCGAGTGAAGCAAGTACAAAGTAGAAAGTACACAGTACACAGTCAGAATCCGCGTCCTCCCTTCCGAAACCCGAACGCCAAGAGCTGAGAGCTGAAGGCTGAAGGCTGTGAACTGACAACTGAGAACTGTGAACTACTATCTCCCCATGGCTGTCCGAACCGACAAACCGTGGGGATACGAGCTGTTGTGGACGGTGACGCCGCATTATGCCGGCAAGATCATCCACATCGATCCCGGGAAACGGCTGAGTCTCCAGTATCACGACTACAAGCTCGAGTCGGTACTGGTCCTCGAGGGAACATTGCTGCTCAACCTCGGCCGCGGAGACGATGCGTCGGTCGTCGAGCTCCAGGTCGGTGAGTCCGCCGACATCGCAATCGGCCAGATCCACCGTTTCGAAGCACCGGAATCAGGTGCCGTCACGATCATCGAGATCTCGACCCCGCATCTCGACGACGTGATCCGCCTTGAAGACGACTTCGACCGTCAGGGCACGACAGCTCCCTGACGTCAGCCTTCCTGCGGGGACTCGGCCTCATCGACAATCATGTTCGGAATCCCGTCACGCACGGCGTATGCCGTCGAGCATTGCGTGCACACGAGTGCAGGCGGCTCCGGACGCTCGGCGAGGGAACCGGTGCATTTGGGACATTGCATGATCGCCAACAGATCGCTCGGGATGAGTGGTGAGTGGTCGGTCATGATGCCCCTCCGATGATGGCCTCGATACGGGCCACGAGTTCGTCCACGTCCGCTTGGGAGCCGGCCTCGACATTCAAACGGACGACCGGCTCGGTATTGGACGCCCGCAGGTTGAACCACCGGTCACCAAGGTCAACCGTGAGTCCATCGAGACGATCATGATCGACATCGGCGAACGAAGAGGCGACAGCTGCATCCGCGGCAGCAACGTCGCGAACCGTGAAGTTGATCTCACCCGACTGGAAATAGGGTTCGTAGTCCTTGCGCAGCTCCGAAAGCGATATGCCGGCATCGGAGATGACACGCAGGAGGACGAGCATCGCCATGATCCCCGAATCCGCCCGGTAGTTGTCACGGAAGTAGTAGTGACCGGAGTGTTCGCCTCCGAATATCGCACCTGATTCAGCCATGACCTGCTTGATGTACGAGTGACCGACCTTTGTTCGGATCGGCGTGCCACCGAGCGCCAAGACCCGCTCGGGAACCGCCTTCGAACAGATCAGGTTGTGCACGATGGAACTCCCCGGGTTTCCCGCTAGGAACCAGTCGGCAATGATTGCGGTGGTCGTGCTCCCCGGAAGCGGGACACCCGTGTCGTCGATGAAGAATGCGCGATCAGCGTCGCCGTCGAACGCAACACCGAGGTCGGGGCGTTCGGTCAACACAAGGTTGGTCAGATCGACAAGGTTCTCCGGCCGCAGAGGATCCGCTGGATGGTTCGGGAACGTGCCGTCGGGTTCAAGGTAGAGCGGAATCATGTCGGCCGAGATCTGATCGAAGACCTGTGGGAGGACCGCACCGGCCATGCCGTTGCCACCGTCGACCGCGACCGTGAGCGCCGCAATCGCCTCGGCACCCGTTGCCTGCGTCACGTGCGTGACATATCCCAGGGTGAGGTCGTCAACCTCGACGACCCCCCTCGCGGCTTGTGGTTCGAGACCCTGCTCGGCGAGGACCCTGATCTCCTCCAGCCCCGTCTCCCGGCCGATCGGAGCCGCTCCGCGGTTGCAGAATTTCAGTCCGTTGTACTCCCCGGGGTTGTGGCTCGCGGTGATGACGACACCGGGGAGGTCGAGCGCACCGGACGCGAAGTACAGCAGGTCCGTCGGGATCTCGCCGATGAGCCGCACATTCACACCCTGACCCGTGATCCCGGCGATGACGGCATCACGCAGCTCAGGGGACGAGATCCGACAATCGTGTCCGACGATCACCTCGTCGGCGTCGATGAACGCTCCGAACGCGGCGCCGATCCGTTCGACGATTGCAGCGTTGAGTTCGTCGGGGACGATGCCGCGGACGTCGTACGCCTTGATGATGTTGGTCAAGTCCATGGTGCGATTGTATGGCGAGCCGTGCGGTTGGTTCCTCGTTGCCATCTCTACACTGCCGCACGATGTCGCAACCTCCCAGACCGTCCATCACGGTCGTCATCCCTGTCCACAACGAGGCGGCCTTCCTCCCGGGTGCGTTACCCGTGCTGTTCGGCGACCTCGAAACTGTCGACGCGGACATCAAAGTCGTCGTGGCTGAGAACGGCTCGACCGACGAAACGGCCTATCTCGTCCGTTCCGCCATGGAGCAATTCCCTTCGCTCGATCTGCTCAAGCTGGCCGATGCGGACTACGGAGCGGCCATGCGTGCCGGCTTCCTCCAGGCGGAATCCGACTGGGTCGTCAACTTCGATATCGACTACTTCTCGGGGAGCTTCCTCACAAGGGCTCTCGGGTTGATCGACGAGGCCGACATCGTGCTTGCGTCCAAACGGGTCGAAGGTGCCGACGACCAGCGCAGTTTCGTCAGACGGCTTGCGACCTGGACCTTCAACCAGGTACTTCGGTTCGTCCTCGGTTCGGGTGTGTCAGACACCCACGGGATGAAGCTCGTCCGAAAGACGGTCGTCGACGCAATCGTGCCCGATGTGATATCGACCGTCGATTTGTTCGACACCGAACTTGTCGTGCGTGCCGAGCGAGCCGGCTACCGGATCGCCGAACTCCCCGTGTCGGTCGTCGAACTCCGCGAATCGAAGAGCAACCTGATCAAGCGGGTTCCGAGGACACTCAAGGGCGTGTGGAGGATCAGAAGACAGATGACAGATGACAGATGACAGATGACAGAAAATCTGGATTCTGGATCTTGCTAGCTAAAAGCTACTAGCCAAAAGCCGAAAGCTAGAAGCTCTCCTCCGCGCTCGCCGCGCTCTCCGTCAGTGCCCTTGAAAACACTATGTCCCGGTAGCCGGCGAGCTTCGGGAGGATCAGGAGTCCGGCAGCGAACACGAGGGCGAGGTTGTAGCCCAGTCGATCGAGATCTCCGAAGATCCGCTCTGCGGCCGCGATGATCGCGATCGAGGCGAGATAGGCAAGCAGATTGACGCCGAAGAAGGCGGCCGTTTCCCGACCCGAGACCTTTCCGTCCTTGAGGGCGAACGTCCAGCGGCGATTGACCAGATACGACATGAACGTGGTGAGGGCGAACGAAAGCGTGATCGACCAGAACCAGGACCACTCGAAGGTCAGAAAGATGTTGAAGAGGGCGAACGAAACGACGGTGTTCGCGACACCAACGAGGCCGACCTTGATCGCCTGGACGAACGATTCCCTGTTGGCGAACGACTGCAGGTATCTCTTCACGAATTCGCCTTTTCCCTACGGCGTCGCACCACGGTGTAGGCGACGAGTCCCCCGACGGTGAGAACCGTAAGGGTGATACCGAGATTCTCGACCCAAGTGTTGCGGAACTGAAGGTCTACTTCCGTCTGATCGGGCACGACGAGCATGAGCGACGGTGCGACCCGGTACACGCCCTCTCCCCCAGACACCTTCCAATTCGGGAAGTAGGAGACCTTCACCATGTGCGGGATCCCGACGGCGTCGGTCGTGAACGACACATCGTGATCCTCGAATTCAGTAATGACCGCCGATGATCCTTCGGTGTCGTACGGGCGTAGTTCGTCGAACCGTTGGTCCACCGACGTCACCCGCCGCCACTCCGGCGGACCGTCCTCGACAAGCCACACGTCGAGGTTCTCGACATCGTCGTACCACTCGAGGGCGGCATCGACGAAGTCCCCCTCGCCTGCCCACACGACCGGCTCGTACTTCGCAACGTCCACCCTGTCGGTGTCAGGTAACTCGAAGACGGTCCAAGGTCCTGACTCCGCGATGATCGGCAACCCGTATTCAGATGCCGCGGTGCGTGCCTCCTCGGTGAACGACACGTAGTAGGCGACGTCGTACATGCCCAGATACGGGACCCCGCGCTCGAATCCGTATGGTTCGGGATTCTGTGCGTCCTGCGGTCGATCCATGCGGTGATAGTCGAGACCGCGCACAGGGTTCGACGGGCTCCGGCTGACGACAGCAGCGTTGAGGAAGTGGAACGGCGTTGTCAGGGAGCTCTCGAAGAACAAACCCTCCATCGAGGGATGTCCCTCGGACCAGAACGGGAACAACATGAGGGCCATGGGTGTGCCGTACTTGTTCATCTCGCTGTTGGCTTCCCACATGATGCGACCGTCGGGTAACTCGTCGATCGTCTGCATCAGGGCCTCGTACGCGGGCCAATCCGCCTTGCCCTCGTATCCCTCGTAGTTCCACTTGACCCATCCGGGCAGGTCGTGCATCGACGCTGCCGCTGCGCCGACCATCAGGACGATCGCCACACCACCCGCGACAAGGACCGCTGTTTGCCTGTTTGCGAATCGCCGTGCGACCGCGGACCCCGCAAGAGCGATCGCTATGCCGGCGAACACGTACATCCCGAAGAACCAATACGGCAGGAGACGGGCGTTGTACAGGACCGTCAGCTCAAGGTCTGCGATGACGAAATACGCGATCAGCGGACCGAGGGTGAGCCACACCATGATGCCGACCCGATCCCGACGAAGCAGCGTCCACACGATCCCGATAGCGCCGATCGCAAGCACAGGGACGAACTCCCCCGGTATCGGTGAACCCGGCGCCTGATACGCCCCGAGGATCGTCTTGACCGGCGCCCAACCCATGTCGGACGTCATGCCACCGAAGACACGCACACCGAGTGCGAGACTCCAGAACGCGGAAACACCGAACCCGATCGCATACGTGACCGCAAGCCCGAGCGCACCCCTCGCTGCTTGTTTGACGTTCGATCGGTTCGACACCAAGGCGCCGAGCGGTCCGGCAAGCATTGGGATAGTGGCGAAGACGACGACGATCGTGGTGATGACATGCGACATCGCCGTCATACCGAGGACGATCGCCGCCCAGGGTTCGAAGATGGTCCCGTTTCGATAGTTCCGCACAGCCATCCCGACGAACAGGATCGAAAGGGCGAACGACCACGAGAAGGAGAACTCTCCGGCCAGCGTCGACTTGATGTTCGCCCCGAAGATCGAGTAGCTCTCCATGAAGACGAAGAGCGACCCTGCGACACCGGCAACCGCCGACACGAATCGCGGGAACCCCTGGAACTTGACGAAGAAGTACGCACACGTCGGGAGGATGAGCAGACCGACGATCGTGACCAGCTTGAACGCGACACCGTACGGGAGGACGAGATCGAGCAAAACGGTAGCAAGGGCCGGTAGCGGAAAGTAGAAGTACATCGCGGGGAATCCCGCATACCAATCCATGCTCCAACCGAGAATCCGACCCGACGGCAAGAGATCCTCGAGGAGCACCTTGGGCAGGAGCACGTGGGCACCCATGTCACCACCGGTCGGCGTGTTGGCGAGGAAGAGGTACGGCACCCGCCACAGCGATTGCCCCGCCTGCCCGAGCGGTCCGAGAGCACCCGACATGGTGAGGAAGATGAGCGTCGTGGGAGCAGCGATCGCTGCAACGATGAACCACTTGGGAACAGAACGCCTCGTGGGAGCCGGCGGCGTCGGCTCCGAAACAACAACGGGAGGCTCCGGAGGAGCTTGGGTGGTCACACCCGCAGGATAGGAGGACCACCGCCTAGAGGTCGGCTAACGCAGATCCAGGATTCAGGTACACAGT
>CAZDIQ010000046.1:0-6508 GCA_964505525.1 uncultured Acidimicrobiaceae bacterium
GTACCTGCTTTTCCCTCACGGCCCTTGCGGGGTGTGCCGATACAATCCCCGTTATGACTGAAGCCGCCTTTTTCGACCTGGACAAGACGATCATCGCCGGATCGTCGACGCTTGCGTTCGGGAAACCGCTCTACAAAGCGGGTTTCCTCCAGCGCAAGACTCTTGTGCGTCTCGGGATCGCCCAGATGTCGTACATGCTGTTCGGTGCTGACGAGGACGATCTCGAACGCGCTCGCAACGAGATGCTCGATCTCGTCTCGGGCTGGCACAAGGCCGAGATCGAGACCATCGTCGCCCAGACACTCAACGACGTCATCGAACCATTGGTCTTCGCCGAGGCCCTGTTCCTCATCGATGAACACCGTCGTGCGGGGCGCGAGATCTACGTCGTTTCGGCGAGTCCCGAGGAGTTCGTGACGCCGATCGCCCGGATGGTCGGAATCGACAATGTCATCGCAACCAAGATCCGCACCGACGGGCTCGGCCGGTACGTGCCCGAGCTCGAGCAGTACGTCATGGGACCCGGAAAGACGACGGCCATCCACAAGGTGGCAGAACGCGATGGGATCGAACTCGACAAGTCATTCGCCTACACCGACAGCTTCACCGACATGCCGATGCTCGAAATCGTCGGCAACCCGGTGGCAGTCAACCCGGAAAAGGAACTGAGGGAGGCCGCCACCGAACGTGGATGGAGCATCCTCGAATTCCAACGCCCTGTCAGCCTCGGACCGCGGGTCCCCGCTCCCCCGAAGGCGGTGTGGGTTGTCCTCGGCGCAGCCGCGGTCGCACTCGCCTTTGCGGCGTTCTACGCCGCAACCCGCAAACGTCAAGCAACCGCCCACTGAGCACCAAAGGGATGGTCCGGCTGGAACCGAACCATCCCTCGGAGGCAATCGCTGATCAATCAGTTTCCGGTGTGTCCGCCACCGCGTCTTTGGTCTTGGCAGCAATACCTTCGGCGCGTGCAGACTCGATCTTTTCGGTTGTGAGTTTCGGCGCCGCCCACAGGAACATGACGAACAGGGCGCCGGCCACGATGAAGTACGGCAAGCGAAGCGCCATGGTGCGCGACAACCCTGCCTTCTCTGCCAGGGCAACCATGAGTCCGCCGATCCCGAGACCGATGGGAATCATCCCCCAGGCAAAGAAGCGGTAGACGCTGTTGACCCGACCGAGCAGGTGGTCGGGGATGATCGTCTGGCGCAGCGAAACCGTGATGACATTCCACAGCACCGCTGTGACCGAGAACAAGGCGAACAGGACGGTGACGACGGCCCAGCTCGACGCGAAACCGATCAGCGCCGTGAGGATCGCTCCACCGAGCAGGGTGAGGTAGAGGGACGTCCCGCTCCCGAGTCTCTCGCTGACTTTCGGCGCGGCAAGCGAACCGATCACGCCACCGACGGCACCTCCCATCGCGACGATCGCAAAGGTCAAGGCGTCGGCGCCGAGGACCTCCTGGGCGAACAGGATGAACGTCGCCGCGGTCGCTGACCCGAGACCGTTCATCAGCCCGAGGATGATTGCCATCGGTCGGAGCAACGGGTGCCTCCACAGCCAGGAGAACCCCTCCTTGATCTCGTTCCAGAAGCTTCCGCGGGCGCGCTTGACCTTGTCCCCGGTCGGTTGGTTCGCCGAACCTCCTGCCGTGAACATCCCGGTCATCGCAAAGATCATCACGGCCGCAATCGCGAAGGTCCCCATGTCGAAGAAGAACGGCAGGGCGAACCCGATGCCGATGAGCAAGCTTCCGACCGGTGGCCCGACGAAGGCGTTCATGACCATTTCGGCGCCCCACAGGCGACCGTTCGCCTTCTCCAGAGCTTCCGGTTCCACGACGGCGGGCATGATCGTCTGTGCCGAGTTGTCGAACAGCACCTCGGCGAAGCCGAAGAGCAGCGATGCGATCAGAAGGGTCATGTACACAAGGGTGTTGGTCGGCAGATCAGCACCGTCGACGAGGTCCCCGGGGACGGGGAGCACATCCGTTTGTGTCAGCACGATGACCGCGACCACGGCGGTGAGGCCGGTTCTGAAGACCGATGTCCACGCCATGATCTTCTTGCGGTCCAAACGGTCGGTCAACACACCGGCTGGAAGCGAGAAAATGAGCCATGGCAGGCGCTGGGCGACCGCGATCAGTGCGATCAGAATCGGGTCCCGCGTGACCGCTGACGCCAACCACGGATAGGCGATGACCGCGATTCCGTCACCGAGGTTCGATACGACGCTTGCGGTGAACAACTTCCAATAGTTGTGACCGAAGGCGACCTTGCGCTTCTTCGGTTTCGGCTCCTCCGCTCCACCAGACCCGGATGCTTCAACTGTCGTCTCATCACTCATCGGATTCATCCTTGGTTTGGTCGTCGGTCTCGAGGAACGCGGGGTGGTCGGTCGGGTACACACCAGCGAGGAACCCGTAGACCGTGTCGCCCGCTCGTGGAATGTCGAGGAACTCGGCGGCGAGGTCGTTGATCCGCTCGGCGAACTCCGCGACTCGCTCGGGTGCGATGCGGGCAACCCGCGACGTGAACATCGGGAAAGGTTCGTGTGGACGCATCCGGATGTGTTTGAGGGAGTCGTTGACGAACCACAGCGGATCATCGGGCTTCGGGGAGTTCTTGAACATGATCGTTCTGCCCGTGCGTCCGTAGTACTTCTCGGTCATAGCCCTGACCTTGTTCTTGCGCACGACCCGGATCAGCCCGGCATCCTCGAGCACCTTGGCGTGATAGCCGATCGTCCCCTTCGGTTTGCCGAGGACATCGGCAAGCTGGGACACGGTTGCGGCGCGTTCTGAAAGCAAACCCAATATGTGGTCCCTGGTTTCATCGGCCACAGCCTTGAGCTGGGCGGTCGAGGACACAACAACGGCATCCTGTAACTCGTAGTCGAGTTCATGACCGGCCCGGGATGGCACTTGGTGGTCGATGTTTCGCGATGGTATGGACATTCGATCCCTTGTCTGGATTTCCTGAATGTTCGACTATTCCCGACCATTTGTCAAGGAGGAGCTATCAGCTTTCAGCTATCAGCTATCAGCCAGCAATCTGGGCGTGGAAGCGTGCTCAGTTGAGGGCGCGAAGGCGGTGCGGATAGGCGGCTCAAGAAGCTGCAAGCTAGTTGTCTTGGATCTTGGATCTTGGATCTTGAATCTCGCCGTCAGTCCTCTGTCCTGCGTCATCTGAGCCAGCGAATGTCCATACGGCCAGTGCTATGAGCGCGGCCAGGGCAAGGGCTATGCCTGCTATCAACCACCAGGAGCCTTCGGGGATGAGGGGATCCGATGGTGTGGGCGACGTGACCTCGGATTCGATGACGACGGGATCGACCCCCATGGTCAGCAGCGTCGTGCCGTCCGACACCACGGATCCGCCGCTTGTCGGGAACGCCTCGAATGCGACGCTCCAGTTCTGTGCGTTCGGGAAGACGACGAGAGCGCCCCACAGACCGTCGCCGAGGTCGGACATGGCTGTCGGTGGCAGTTCCTCGAAGTCTGAGTACGGTCGCACGATGACCGCCTCGGCACCCGAGGGATACTCGACCGTGATCTCGACCGTGAGACCATTGGTGTCATCGACGGCGGCCGCGTTGGCGGTTCCGAACGGTGCGCCGAGAACGACGGTGGCGAGGATGGCGATGAGGACGTGCACGCTCGACATCGTACCCAGCAGTGGCGGATCGAAGGGTTCTCGAATGGCGCGAGCGTCGCCTACCCTTGGGCCGACCCGCATCAGGAGTCACATGGCCAAACCCAAAACGTTGTTCGACAAGGTGTGGGACAGCCATGTCGTGCGTCAGGACGGCGATGAGCCTGCGCTGATCTACATCGACCTGCACCTCGTCCACGAGGTCACCTCACCACAGGCGTTCGAGTCGATCACCCTCACCAACCGCTCGGTGCGTCGTCCCGATCTGACCCTCGCGACCATCGACCATGCCGTGCCGACGACTCCCCGCGACCAGGGCATCGAGGACCCCCTTTCGGTCAAACAGATCGAGACCCTCCGTCAGAACGCAGCCTCAAACGGCATCAAGCTCTTCGACATCGACGACAAGCGCCAAGGGATCGTCCACGTGATCGGCCCGGAGCAGGGGGTCACCCAACCGGGGATGACGATCGTATGCGGCGACTCCCACACGGCAACCCACGGCGCCTTCGGAGCCTTGGCGTTCGGTATCGGGACGTCCGAGGTCGAGCACGTGCTTGCGACCCAGACCCTCCAGCAGCGCAAAGCAAAGTCGATGTCAGTCACCGTTGACGGTGAACTTCCTGTCGGTGTCACCGCGAAGGACATCATCCTCGCCGTCATCGCCCGCATCGGTACGGCCGGTGGCACCGGGCATGTGATCGAGTACCGAGGATCGACAATCGAGTCCCTTTCGATGGAAGGGCGGATGACGATCTGCAACATGAGCATCGAGGCCGGGGCAAGGGCGGGCATGATCGCACCGGACGAAACCACCTTCGCATACCTCAAGGGTCGTCCGCTCGCTCCGAAGGGAACCGATTGGGACGACGCACTCGAGCACTGGCGGGGGCTCGCAACCGACGACGACGCAACCTTCGACACCGAACTCTTCATCGACGCAACGACCCTCGAGCCATTCGTGTCATGGGGGACCAACCCCGGCCAGACGTTGCCCGTATCGGGATCGATTCCATCGCCGGAGGACGCGACCGACCCCGTCGAGCGCGACTCCATCGAGCGGGCGCTCGCCTACATGGACCTTGAGGCAGGCACACCGATCACCGACATCGAGATCGATCGTGTGTTCATCGGTTCGTGCACCAACGGTCGCATCGAGGACCTCAGGGCAGCCGCGTCGGTGCTCAAGGGCAACAGGATCTCCGACCACGTGACCGGACTCGTCGTACCGGGGTCCGGGCTGGTGAAGGAACAGGCCGAGGCCGAAGGGCTCGACCGGATCTTCATCGACTCCGGGCTCGAGTGGCGCGAGGCGGGTTGCTCGATGTGTCTTGCCATGAATCCTGACCGTCTCGAACCCGGCGAGCGTGCCGCATCCACATCCAATCGGAACTTCGAGGGACGCCAGGGTCGCGACGGTCGCACCCACCTGGTCTCACCCGCAATGGCAGCCGCGGCTGCGATTGCGGGACACTTCGTCGACATCAGCAAGGAGCCGGTATGAATCCCGTTTCGACGATCACGGGCACAGCTGCTCCGCTGCCGAGAGCGAATGTCGATACGGATCAGATCATTCCGAAGCAATTCCTCAAACGCGTCGAGCGGTCAGGCTTCGGCGAGTTCCTGTTCTTCGACTGGAGGAAGGACAACGAGGGTGAACTCGACCCCCGGTTCGTTCTCAACAAACCGGAGTACGCCGATGCACAGATACTCGTCACAGGACCGAACTTCGGCTCGGGTTCATCGCGCGAGCACGCACCTTGGGCCCTCGAGGACTGGGGTTTCCGAGCGATCATCGCGTCATCGTTCGCCGACATCTTCAAGGGCAATTGCTCCAAGATCGGACTGCTGACCGTGGAACTGTCCGACGATGAGGTCAACGAACTCATTGCCATTGCGTCGGCCACCCCGAACGAGGTGACGGTCGATCTCGAAAGCCAGACCGTCAGTGCTGTCGGATTCTCCGCTTCGTTCGACATCGACGAGTTCACGAAGTACACCCTCATGACCGGTCAGGACCACATTGCGTTGTCCCTGCGCCATGTGGAGCACATCGACAGTCACGAGGCACGACGTCCGACGCACCGACCCACCGTCCCGCTCGAGTCCTAGCGGTGTACACACGCCAGGAACAGGCCCAGGCGATCCTCCAACACAAGGCGCGATCCATGGCCTCGAAGATGCTCGGGCATCATGCGACGACGGCCAAGGACTTCGCCGGTGCGCTGACCGTCGAACGGATCGACATCCTCTCCGAGATCCCCGACGCCGAAACCCTCATAGCTCTCGGATTCACGGTTCCCGGTCCGAAGAACGGTTTGTACATCCTCAGTCGTCCTGATGGATACACCGTCTACCAGCAGCATGACGGCGAACCGTACGAGGTGTTCGACGGGCTCACGTTTGATCAGGCTCGCGATGCAGTCATCGATTGCATCGTGATGATGAACGGCATCCCGTTCCGGATCGACTGATCGGCGCCGCTACCCCTGGAAATACACCGGATCGCCGACATGCAGGTCGATCGGCTGTGCCTGGTGATCCGCGGCCACGATGAATCCACGACGTCCGTCATCGAGTGCGGCAAGATCGTCTGCGACCTCGTCCCGGGAAGCGACATGATCGAGTCCGAGCATGAAACTTGTGAACTCGAGACAGGGCGCCGCAACACGGGGGCGATCGAGCCGGACGTATTCACCTGAGCGGGTCTCGACCAGCAGCCCCCCTTCCAACTCGCTCAATGCGAACGCCGGACCATCGACAATGATGTTCTCGCCCGCAATGCCGATGGGGGCCTCGGCGAATCGCTCGTCCATCAGCCGGTAGTGACCCGTGAATCCGACGGACAAGGGCCT
>CAZDIQ010000046.1:6608-15632 GCA_964505525.1 uncultured Acidimicrobiaceae bacterium
CGAATCGCTCGTCCATCAGCCGGTAGTGACCCGTGAATCCGACGGACAAGGGCCTGCGGCCACCGGCGCGACTCGAGGGGTGGGCCTTGTGGTGTGCGTCGATGATCCAGTGATCACCCTGTCGGCCGATCATCCCCCATGCATCGACCGCTGCGGTTTCCACAGGCAGGATGAATTGCGGCATGTACCCGTCGGTCTTGTTCTTGATAGGGAGCGTCTGGATCTGCAGTCGCACGACCGATCCGATGCGTTCACCCGGTGTCACGTGGCCCTCTCCTCTATCACTTTGTTCAACACATCCGGTCGGTCGGTGACGATACCGTCGACACCGAGATCCAAGAGTCGGTGCATCTCGTCGGCGTCATCGATCGTCCAGATGTGGATATGCGAATCCGCCTTGTGGACCGCATCGACGAGCCTTTGGTCGACTGAGACGCCGCGGGCCGTCGCCGGCAATTGGTAGGCGTCGAACTTGCGGTTGGATGTCCGCCCGACCCGCGATGCCGAGTACATGGCGATCGATGCCGTCGGACCGGCAGAGACCGGCACCTTGCCCTTCGTGATCCGATGGAACCGCGCCGTCCTTCGATCGACGAATCCGCCGACGAGCACCGAATCGAACCGGCCCTTGCTGACGATCACGTCGGCGACCGGCCATTCGGAGTTCTTGGCTTTCAGATCGATGTTGAAGTTGACATCCGGAAACGTGTCGAACGTGTCGTCAAGGCGCGAGATGCCGATCCCCTGACCACGAAGCGGGAACGACTCGCCGTCGGGGCTGAAGTTGTATGCGGCGTCGAGGACAGCCAGATCATCCCAATCCCAGTCCGCGACACGACCGACACCATTGGTGGTCCGTTCCAGCGTGTCGTCATGGAACACGACGACAACGCCGTCGCGCGTGACCTGGACGTCCGTCTCGATGTAGACATATCCGAGGTCAACCGCACCCTCGAACGCATGATGCGTGTTCTCCGGCCACAGGATCCGACTCCCCCGATGGGCAAACCGAAGCGGATGCTCACGTTCGAAATAAGGATGGGAGGGCATAGGAGGGAGGGTAGGACAGAGGACAGATGACAGAGGACAGATAACAGAGGACAGATAACCAAGATTGCTTTCCGCTTACCGGTATCCGAATACCGAATACCAAATACCGAATACCGAGCTTCGAATCCCGATAATCACCGAGTCGCTCGCATACGCCGCTCCCGAACGGAGGGCGTGATTGGCGGCACGAGCAAAAGGCCAAGAGCTGAGAGTCTCTCTGGGCTGAAAGCTGAAAGCTGAAAGCTGAAAGCTGAAAGCTGAAAGCTGAAGGCTCAGACAAGCTGTCCCCTCTTGATCACTCTCGCTATCAGATTCGCGTCGGGGCGGTAGGCGAGGTGTTCGTGGGACGGCGCATCGAGGAGCAGCAGGTCACCGACCATTCCCTCGGTGAGGACCCCGCGGTCGTCGAGACCGAGGGCGGCCGCGCCGCCCGCTGTTGCGGACCACACCGCCTGCGCAGGGGTCATGTTGCATGACGTTGCCGCCAGTGCGACGACGAATGGCATCGTCTCAACGTTCGATGTCCCCGGATTGCAGTCCGTTGCGATGGCCACGGCGATGCCTGCATCGGTGAAGCGTCTGGCGTCGGGGTACGGCTCGCGCATCATCAATGACACCGACGGCAGGAGGACCGCGACCGTCCCGGCTCTGGCGATTGCATCGAGATCCTCCGCTGTGGCATGGTCGAGGTGATCGGCGGCTGTCGCCCCAAGGCGGGCGGCGAGCGCCGATCCACCCGAGTGTGAGGTCTGGTCGACGTGAAGCCGGACACCGAGCCCTGCCCTCCCGGCGGCCGACACGATCTGCTCCGTCTCGGCGACTGAGAACGCGACGTCGTCACAGAAGACGTCCACGAATGACACGCGTCCGACGACGGCGTCGAGCATGGGGCCGCTGACAAGGTCGACATACCCCTGGCGATCGTCGGCGTACTCGGGTGCCACGACATGGGCACCGAGGAAGGTCTTGACGATGTCGATCGGGAGACTCGATGCGAGGGCGTCGATGACGTCGAGCATCTTGAGCTCGGATTCGATGTCGAGTCCGTAACCAGTCTTGATCTCGATGGTTGTCGTACCCGCCGCAAGCATCCTCTCGAGGCGGGCGTGGGCGCTGACCACGAGGTCACGCATCGAGGCATCCCTCGTCGCCCGCACGGTCGAGTAGATGCCCCCACCTGCCTGCAGGATCTCGGCGTACGAGGCACCGCGGAGCCGCATTGCATGCTCGTGGGCACGGTCCCCCGCAAACACGGCATGGGTATGGGCATCGACGAACCCCGGAATCACGGCATTCCCACGCGCATCGAAGACGGGAATCGGTCGATGCTCGTCCGGCATGTCCTCGTCGACCCCGATCCATGCCACCCGACCATCTCGCAGGACGATCGACACATCCGTCAGGATCCCGAGCACGCCATCGCGCGCCGGATCGTTGGTGACGAGTTCACCGATGTTCGCAACGACGAGGTCACCCATGGACGGGCTTCATGTCTGGTCGAGCATCGGGATCACGACCCCGCGCTCTCGGGCGACGGCGATGGCCTTGTCATATCCCGCATCGGCATGACGGATGACGCCCATGCCGGGGTCGTTGGTGAGCACCCGTTCGATCCGGAGTGCGGCTTCGTCGGTGCCGTCGGCCACCACCTGGGCGCCTGCATGGATCGACTTGCCCATCCCGACTCCCCCGCCGTGATGGACCGCGACCCACGCAGCCCCTGACGAGCTCGCAAGAAGGGCATTGAGAATCGGCCAATCCGCAACAGCATCGGACCCGTCAAGCATGGCCTCGGTCTCGCGATACGGCGAGGCGACCGAGCCGGAGTCGAGGTGATCCCGACCGATGACGATGGGCGCGCTCACCTTGCCGGTCCTGACGAGCTCGTTGAACGCAAGACCGGCTTTGTGCCTCTCGCCGTAGCCGAGCCAACAAATCCGCGCAGGGAGCCCTTGGTACTCGACGCGCTCCTCGGCCATGTCGAGCCACCGAAGGAGCGGTGCGTTGTCGGGGAACAGGTCACGCAGCGCGTCGTCGGTCGCCGCGATGTCGGCTGGGTCACCCGACAGTGCGACCCAACGGAACGGACCGAGACCCTCGCAGAACAGGTCGCGGATGTAGGCGGGTACGAAGCCCGGGTAGGCGAATGCTTCGTCGTATCCACCCTCGATGGCCTCGCCCCGAAGGTTGTTCCCGTAGTCGAACACCTCGGCACCAGCCTCCTGCCAACCGACCATGGCCTTGCAGTGCATGGCCATCGATGCCCGTGCCCGTTCGACGTACTCCTCAGGCTCCTCGGCACGAAGGGCATCTGCCTCTCGAAGCGTCAGCCCCACAGGGACATAGCCATTGAGAGGGTCATGTGCCGATGTCTGGTCGGTGACGATGTCGATGTCAACGCCTTCGTCGAGCAGTTGTTGGAAGACCTCGGCTGCGTTCCCCACGACCGCAATCGACACCGCTTCACCTGCGGCTTTGGCTTCGAGTGCCCGTGCAACACCTGCTTCCAGCGAATCAGCGAACTCGTCCACATATCTGGTGTCGATGCGCTTGGAGATCCTCGCCGGATCGATGTCGACAGCGAGACACACACCGTCATTCATGGTGACCGCGAGCGGTTGCGCACCACCCATGCCACCGAGGCCCGCGGTGAGCGTGAGCGTCCCCTTGAGCGTTCCTCCGTATCGCAGGTCGGCAATCGCGACGAAGGTCTGGTAGGTGCCCTGGAGGATTCCCTGGGTCCCGATGTAGATCCACGAGCCGGCGGTCATCTGCCCGTACATCATCAGCCCTGCGTCTTCGAGGTCCCAGAAGTTCTTCCAGTTCGCCCAATCGGGCACGAGGTTCGAGTTCGCGATGAGGACGCGCGGAGCCATCTCATGGGTACGGAAGCGCCCGACCGGCTTGCCTGACTGCACCAGGAGTGTCTCGTCGGACTCGAGTTCGGTGAGGGACTTCACGATGGCATCGAACGCCTCCCAACTCCTTGCGGCCTTGCCCCTTCCTCCGTACACGACGAGGTCGAGCGGAATCTCGGCAACGTCGGGATCGAGGTTGTTGAGAAGACAGCGGAGTGCGGCTTCCTGGAGCCACCCCTTGGTGTGCAGGGTGGTTCCTGTCGGGGCGCGCACCGTCCTGGCGCCGGTTCCATATGCGAACGCCGCGTCTGCATCGGTCATCGTGCATCCTCCGGGATCGGGCCGGTCGAATTCGAAAACGCCCCGGCTTCTATGAGCGCTGCGATCGATTCGATGTCGATACCGGGCGGGCGGTCCTCGACAAGGGGTTCGCACACGCTCCTGACAACATCCTTGACCGCAGCTGTCCCTTCGGCGAGTCGCATGCCGCGCTGCTCCGAGCCTTGTGCAGCGCACATGAGTTCGATCGCGATGACCCTCGACGTGTTGTCAAGGACGGTTGCAAGCTTCGTTGCTGCTCCCCAACCCATCGACACGTGGTCCTCCTGGAGCCCGGAGGTCGGGATCGTGTCGACGGATGCCGGATGAGCAAGTATCCGGTTCTCGGCGACGATGGCCGCCGCGGTGTACTGCGTGATCATGTAGCCGCTCGACACACCCGGCGTCGTGGCGAGAAACGGCGTCAATCCATTCGAGCGCGTGGGGTCAAGCATCCGGTCGGTCCGTCGCTCGGAGATCGACCCGAGCTCGGCCACGGCAATGGCGAGGAAGTCAAGGGCGAACGCGAGTGGCTGCCCGTGGAAGTTGCCTGCGGAGACCACCTCGCCGTCCTCTGGGAAGACGATGGGGTTGTCGACGACAGCACCGAGTTCGATGGTGAACACCCGCTCGGCGTGGTCGATCGTGTCCCTGACCGCACCGTGGACCTGCGGGGCACACCGCAGGCTGTAGGCGTCCTGGACCTGATGGCCGAAGTCGTCGTGATGCGACTCGGAGATCTCAGAACCGGCAAGAAGCTCGCTGATGCGACGAGCTGATTCGATCTGACCGGGATGCGGACGCAGGTTGTGGATCCGTTCCTCGAAGGGCCGCGACGACCCCATCAGCGCTTCGATGCTCAAGGCGCATGCGGCATCGTCGGCATCGACGAGGTGCCGTGCGCGGGCGACCGCAAGACACCCCTGGGCAAGCATGCCTTCGGTTCCGTTGAGAAGCGACAGACCTTCCTTGGCCTGCAGTTCCAGCGGCTTGATGCCTGCTGCTTCCAACACAGGGAGGGACGCGACGGGTCCGTCTTCACCGAGCACGAACCCCTCACCGATCAGAGGAAGCGCAAGGTGGGCGAATGGGGCGAGGTCACCGGACGCCCCGACGGAACCCTGCGAAGGCACGGCAGGAAGAATGTCGTTCTCGAGCAGCGCAAGGAGCGTCCGGACCACGATCGGTCGGACACCGGAATGCCCCTGGGCGAGGGTCCTGGCACGACACAACAGCATCGCCCTGACAATCTCGGGCGACATCAGACGGCCGACACCGGCGGCATGGCTTCTGATCAGGTCGTACTGAAGGTCCGACGCACGCTCGGGAGGAATCCGCGTGCTTGCCAGGGCACCGAACCCTGTCGTGATCCCGTACACGATCTCGTCGTTGTCGACGACCCGCTGCACCAGCTCCTGCGCGGATGCCATCGACGTGTCGAGACCGTCGCCCGGGACGACGCGGGCCTGCTTGCGGGCGACAGCAACGACATCGTCAACTGTCAGGGCGGTCCCATCAACGACGACCGTGCGCACGAATCCCTCCTCAGTTCGACAGACGAGTTCAGGCTAGGCGAGTCAGCGGCTCGACGGCCGGGAACACGGTGCCTACAGCAGGGCTTCGATCGCCTTCCCCATGGTGTTGCCTTCACGCTCGCGCAGCGCAACGTTGGCCTTGATCAGCTCCAGCTGCTGCTTGGTCGCAAGCACACCGCCAGGAATCTCGTGATTCTCGAACCACGCCTCGATCGATGCCGCCACCTCGGGTTCGGAACGGTTCTGGATGAAGTCGAGTATGCGACGCTTCGTGACCGGCGGGATCACCGCCATGACGTCGTCCCAACGCTCCATGATGAGGTCCCAGATCATCGGTCCGTTCTCACGGTGCCCGAGGAGGAGCGCGAGGACCCAGAAGGAGTCCTGGGTGCGCACGGTCCCGTCGAGGGTCATGTCGAACAGACGCCTCGCGGTGTCAGGGTTCCCGATCTGGGTGGCAGCCCGCAGGTACTTGATCTTCTGCTGAGGGTTGGTCGCGCTGTTCGACTTTGCAATCAGCTCATCGAAGATTTCGCCATCGTTGTTGGCTGCAACGATCATCAAGGCAGCCTCTGCAACCTCCGCGTCGACTTCGGCGTCGCTCGCGTAGACGTTTCGCGCCTCGTCGATCGTGGCCTGGTCGTTCCCCAGATTCCCGAGGGTCCTCAGGAGGAGACCCCGCATCTGGCGCGTGCGGTCAGACTCGCTGTCCTGCGGGTTCCATCCGAGCTCGTCGACCTTGCCCGACACGACCGTTCGCACGTATTCCTGCATCTTGGGTCGGTCATCGGAGGAGATCACCCGATCGAGGTCAGCGATCCCGCTGATCGCGATCGACCAGACGTCGACCTCGTCCTCGTCCTTCAGGCGGGCGACAAGCTCGAGGTAGTTGCGAGATCCGATGTCCCCCTTGCGCACGGCGGCGAAGGTGTCCGAAACGATCGAGTACCGCTCGATCGGGTCGAGATCGACGAACCGAGCAATGACACCCTCAAGGAGCTCCTCGTCATAGTTGACGCGGAAGAACCCTTCGCCACCGGAGTCGAAGATGGCATCGGCCGCCGCCTCGACGATCACGGGCTCGTCACCGACCACGACCTTCCCGTCCCCATCGGACGAGGTGTAGAGAACCGGTACCTTCCATGTGAGGTCACCGTCGCCGATGAGGCGGAAGTGTTCCTGGCTGAGCCGATAGTTGTCACCATCGCGCTCGACATTGAGTCGGGGGTAGCCACCCTGGAAGATCCACGTGTCCATGATCTCGCCGACCGGTTCGCCGGATGCCTCCTCCAGGGCCGCCCAAAGATCGGGTGTGTCGGTGTTTGCGTAGGCGTGCTTCTTGAGATACGCCGTCACGCCTGCCCGGAACTCGTCCTCGCCGAGGTACTGCTCGAGCATCCGCAGGACCGAGGAGCCCTTCTGATACGTGAGCACGTCGAACATGGCGTTGGCGTCGTCGGGTGAGACAACCTCGATCTCGATCGGGCGGGTCGCCGACAGCGCATCGGTCTCCTGGCTGATGGCCCGCATCGCGGAGAACGCAAGCCATCGGTTCCACTCGGGACGGTATGCATTGACGCACTTCATCTCGGCGAACGTCGCAAACGCCTCGTTGAGCCAGATCCCGTTCCACCATTGCATCGTGACAAGGTCCCCGAACCACATGTGGGCGATCTCGTGGGCAATCACATCCGCGACCCTGGTCATTTCGTTCTGCGTCGCGGTTGCGGGGTCGAGCAGCAGAGCGGTCTCGCGGTACGTGATGCATCCGAGGTTTTCCATGGCACCGAACGCAAAGTCAGGTATCGCGACCTGGTCCAGTTTGTCCCCCGGATAGGGGATGTCGTAGTACTCGGAGAAGAACCTGAGCGCGTGCGCACCCATGTCGAGGGCGAAATCCGTGAGATGCTCATTGCCTGGTGGCGCAATGATGCGCAGCGGTGTGCCGTCGACGTCGACCGGATCGGTTGCGACAAGCTCCCCGACGATGAATGCGACGAGATAGGTCGACATCTTCATCGTGTCGGCGAACGTGACCTCGACCTTGCCGTTGTCGAGGGTCGTGCGGTCCGTCTCGGATGCGTTCGACACCGCCATGAGCCCTTCATCGACAACCAGCTTGACGCCAAACGTCGCCTTGAGGTCGGGTTCGTCCCAACACGGGAATGCCCGCCGCGCATCCGTTGCCTCGAACTGCGTCGTCGCCATGACCTTCTCGACGCCCTCGACGGTGTACACGGATCGGTAGAACCCACGAAGGTCGTCGTTGAGAATGCCGGTGAAAGCGATCTCGATCCTGGCGGGTCCAGACGCAAGCGGCGAGCCGAGCGAGAGGGTCGCCCGCTCCGACTCCTCGTCGAGCGTGACCGATGCCTCGTGTACCGCCCCACCCTGGGCCACAGTTGCCGAACCGAGTTCCAGTTCGATCGCGTTGAGCACGACGACCGACGTCGGTTCGAAGACCTCGACATCGATCCCGACCGTACCCGTGAAGGACGCACTCGCGAGATCCGGCTCGAGGACGATGTCGTAGTGGCTCGGAATGACCGAACGGGGCAAGCGGTAGTCAGCTTCAGATGCCATGGGTTCTCCTGAGTCTGGAAATCGAAGAGATGGTATCGGGGTCCAGCTCTCAGCTCTCAGCTATCAGCTCTCAGTCCAGAAGGATGATGGATGATGGATGATGGATACTGGACCCGGCAATCGGATTCCGAGTCCGGAAAGTCATCTGTCATCTGTCCCGTGCAATGACCATCTGTCCAGTGCAATGGCGCCATCATCCATAATCCATTATCCATGATCTCTCTGAGCTGATACCTTTGCGCTATGTGCCGATCAATTCACAGACTCAGGGACGGGACGGACGTGTTCGACCGCGAGGCGATGGAGGAAGCGTCGCTCCAATACGTGCGCAAGGTGTCGGGCTTCACGAAACCCGCACCGCACAATCAGGATGCGTTCAACACCGCGGTCCACGACATCGCCGATGCAACGGAGCGCCTGATGGCATCGCTCCAAATCGGCAAAACCGCGTAGCGGAGCAATCCGACATCCGAAAGCCGAGTACCGAATACCGAATACCGAATACCGAATACCGAATACAGGAAGGTCCGCGAACCACGAGCCTTCTGGACGGTGAACTGAAAACTGAGAGCTGAAGGCTGAGAGCTCAAGGCTGAGAGCTGAAAGCTGAGAGCTGAAAACTGACAGCTGAAAACTGAGAGCTGAAAACTGAGAGCTGAAGGCTCCCCTACCTATTCTCG
>CAZDIQ010000047.1:0-5722 GCA_964505525.1 uncultured Acidimicrobiaceae bacterium
AAGTCGAACTCGACCGGACCCGTGGGACTCTTTCCTTTGCCGACCCAGTGGTCGAGGAGGAACTGGTGCAGCTCCGCCAGCCACGGCGATGAGGACGCGACCAGAAAGGCCATCTGATTGTCCGATGCGTCGACATCATCTGTGGATGCTCTCAGCTCGTACACCGGCAGGTACGTTGCAGCGTCGTCCCTCGCCACAATCCAGACCGAGTTGGCACGGGTCGGATCAGCGTCACCGTATTGCTCGATCACGAGGGTGAAGTCCTTCCCGACCGGGGCGAGGGACTCGTCCAACGTGGCCGTCAGCACCGCACGACCCCAATCGGACACTTCCGGCGACCACACCATGACGTCGAGGGTGATCTGCGGCAAGCCTCCTCGGATCGATTTCGGCCACTTCGCACCAGGATGCCGATGCATTCCCACCACCTCTGCCTCATCCTGGCTCGTGCTGGCAGCCACGGCCAGATCCAAGCCGGGCTGTCCGACCCCTCCTTGGTGGGGCTTGCTCAGATACGAGCTCAACACCGATGTACGACCCAACCGGTGATTCTCGGCGATGATGGCTGGTGCTTCCGGTACGGTCATCCGCGAGTACGCCATGCCAACCATGTTGGTGGCTCCGACCACAAAGACGAACGCGAGGATCGCATACCCGAAATTGGGAATCCCGGACAGAGCCGATGGTCCACGAGCGACGGTGAGGTAGCCGAGGTATATCAGTCTGTCGATGACCACCAGGAATCCGACCACAGCGGCGACGGTCACGACCGACAAGGCGAACTGCCTACCCACCATGACCCATCTTGACCGCGAGCTCCGACCCGCGATGGTCAGGACCACCTCTCGAATCGGGGCAATCAAACCTGCCGCCACATAGAACAAGCTGGCAATACCGAACCCCGGCAGCCCTGGTCCCACGTCAGTGTCCCTTCTCGTAGGTCAGAAAGCTCTTGCGCAACACGATCTCGGCGAACAACGCCCTCAACATCTGCACCGAGTTGACGAGACGCAGG
Organism: uncultured Acidimicrobiaceae bacterium; assembly: GCA_964505525.1. Taxonomy (GTDB): domain Bacteria; phylum Actinomycetota; class Acidimicrobiia; order Spongiisociales; family UBA5794; genus UBA5794. Next base: position 1,016 of record CAZDIQ010000047.1, read on the forward strand.
ATGAAGAATGCTGGAAGACTCACCAGCGCACTGCGGAACTCCGATCGCTTGTTTGCCTCGTACAGAACCGGCACGGCAATCGCTGGCATGTCAATCACATAGCCAATCAAGACGATCGGTCCATAGATGATCGTCAGGATGGGCAGGACAACGATGTAGAACACAGACGAGATCGTGCTGTCCCAGAACGAGACGGCTATGACCGACCGCAACATCGGTTGGCGCAGGATGCCGCGCCAATGCACGCCGACGTTCTGGATGAACCCATGCGACCACCGTCGAAGTTGGGTCTTCATCATCTTGAAGTTGTCCGGTTCGATGGGTTCACACACCGCCGCCGGGATGAACCGGACCTTGCCACCGAGTTCGTACAGGGTCCACGTGAGATCCATGTCTTCGGCCAGTGTCCGAGTCGACCAGCCACCGACCTCCTGCAGCCAACTTGTCTGATACATGGAAAAGCAGCCGGATGAGATAAGCGGTCGACCGTATATGTCCTGGATCTGCTTGCCATGACCGAACGCGTAGAGATACTCGATGTACCGACCCCGCTCCCAGATGGTCCGACGGCTCCGGGGTACAACGAAACTGCAAGCAGCGACAAGGTCCTCGTCGTCACGAAACGCATCCCGAAGTTCGGCCACGGCGTCGGGAGAGAGGGTCGAATCGGCGTCAAGCACCATGGCCAGCGGCGTCTCGATCAGCGAGAGAGCGAATGTCTGTGCCCCTGCCTTCGACCCCGTATTGTTCGGCGGTCTGACGACGGTCGCACCGGCTTCGCGGGCCAAGCGTCCTGTGTCATCCGTCGAGCCGTCGTCGACAACGATTACGAACTCGGGTGGGTCGCTCTGGGCAAGGACCGATCGCACGGTGTCGCTGATGGACATCTCCTCGTTGTACGCCGGGATGATGCATGTCACGGCGAAACGGGATGGCGATGGTGTGCTGTTGCTCGCAAGGTCGGCTGCAACCGGATCGCCCACGAGCGTGTCGGTTGCCGATCCGCTTCCGGGCATGTCGGACCAAAGACCCGCGCCGCTTGAACGACTGCCGCCATAGGGCGTGCCCATATCAGTCATAATCATCCATCTATGCCCAGATCCCCGCCTGAAACCCTGCGCCGATCCCTTCCCAGACCACAGTCTAGTCACCGCCGAGCAGCCGTGCTCCGGGGCACGCTTCGCCCAAGCACTTACGGATTGCGCGGTGCCGCCGGGTCAGCCCAGTTCGGACCGAGAACCCGAAGACGTGATCGACTGTGCAGTCACCCCATGCGGGGTTCGGCGCAGCTTGTTACGGCTATGTCTATGGCGTTGAGGCCGAAGAACACGAGGGTCGTGGGGCGGTACTGGTCCCTGATCGTGACGCACACATCGGAGGGGACCGCCTGCACTTCCACCGATGACGCATCCGGCGCAAGCGTCATGGCGACGGATCTCGACTCTTGTGCGGCGAGTGTCGTGTCGAGTGCGATCCCTGTTTCGTATGCTGCCTGCACCGAAATGGCGGCTGCCCCTGCTTCTGAAGCCGCATCCGCGACTGCGGCCGCATTCCGATATGCCTGACCCATCAGCGACATTTCCACCGCAAGGGCGATCACGATGAACGCTACGAAGATCAGGCCACCGAACATCGGGAGCATCGACCCCTGTTCCGTTTCCACCATCATCGGTTGCTTCGATACTGACTGATGGGCATCGAGAACGACGCCGAGACCGACGTGCCGACCCCTGTACCCCCGATCGCCACAAGTTCGACCTGGACCGTGGAGCGGGCGTGCACCACCCCGTCGTCGATCGAGACCTCCACATCACCGACCTGGTCAGCTCCTGGGAGCACACCGTGTCTGGCGACCCACATCGCAACCGCACGAGCCTCCGAGTTCGCCGTGTCCGAGGCTTCGCTCAGCCGTACGACACTGAGGAGTATCGGCAGCGTGACGAGCACGACGGTGAACCCGACGACGATGGTCTCGATCATCGACGTTCCGGACTCCCCTGTGGTCTCCCGATGCTTGCGGGATCCGCTCATGGCGGGACCACGACGGGTGTCGATCGGCTCACGACGATGCGCACGGGAATCAGGTCGGGTCCGGGAGGCACCCAGTCGAATGCCGCGGTGCCGTGGATCATCTCGCCATCGGTCGTGATCGACACATCCGGCTGGCCCCCGAGAGGCACCGTCGCCGCGAGGTCTCGTTCGAGCCGCTCCTGCGCCGTGGCAATGTCCGCTTCGTCGAAGGCAGCCGACCGAATGGCGCCCTGGACGGCAACCGATGCCGCGTTCCTTGCAACAACGAGAAACCCGACCTGGACGACGATCGTGAGCAGGATGAAGAACACGAGCATCGAGAGCAGACCTTCGACGGTGAGCGATCCGTGTTCGGTTCGACGATCGGCTAGCCGAAGAACCCTCCGAACTGGTTGGCGACGTTCGACCAGATGTCTCCGGCCGTTGCGCGGACCTGGGGAAGCAGCAGCGCTATCACGAGGACCGCGATGGTCGCGAGCCCCAACCACTCGACTGTCGTTGCTCCGTTTTCTCTTCTCAGCATGATGCCTTCCTTTCTTGGTCGTGCTGATCTGTGTGTTCGTGCGGTTCGGTTTCATCCTCGGACCGCTCCTCGATTCATGGCGTTCCCGACAAGGCGCGGAGCCCGAGCAGCGTCGGGTACAACAGGAAGAGCAGGGCAACCGGAACCATGAGTGCGAGCACGGGCCCATACGAGGCCACTGCCCGCTTGCCGCCTTCCGCGGAGAGATCTCTCTCGATGCCGGCTCGCAGATCCGCAGCGAGCTCGGACAACATCGTCGCGAGCCTGCCTCCCGAGACATGGGCATGGGCGAGGAGGTCATACAGCCGCGCACCGTCAGGATGCACCGTGGAACGGCTGGCGAGCAACAAGCCAGATGCGAGCCCCTCCCCCGCGTCCTCCCGTGCGGTCACCTCCGCCAACTCATCGACGGCGACGCCGACCATCTCGTTGGTCACCGTTCGGATGGCTGTCGAGACGGAGGCACCTGCAACGACGTTGAGGGCCAGCGCGTCGGCGACGACGGGCAGCTCGAACCGAAGTCGTCTCGCCCGACGCTCCTTCGCATTTGTCCGTCGGAACGACCAGACGAAGTACCCGGCCACGGCACCCAACACGGCAAGACCGGGAACCGATCTTCCTGTGCCGGCAATGAACAGGTCACCTTGGGCGAGCAACACCCCGACAAGCCCACCTACGACGGCCGACAACAGCCATGGAAAGGTCTTTCGGGATGGCGATGCCTCGGCGTCCCGCGAATCGGCAGGCATCAGATACTGCCCGAGACGGTCGGCAAGAGCCGCTCTCGCCCCGCCGACGGTGACAAGAAACACTGCTACAGCGGCGGCAACGGCTGCGACGATCGCGATCATCGGAACATCCTCGGTGTTTCTGACAGTGCCGCAACCCGACGCGACAGGAGCCAGCCTGCGACGGTCATCGCCAAACCGATGCCAACGACTGCCGCTCCTTCGACCGTGCCGAAAGCGACCGCTGCCTGCGGATTGGTGGCGATCGACAACGCGAGGATGACCCACGGCGCAGCGAGGGCTACACCCGCAGTCCATCGTTGTTCTGTCAGGGCGGCCTCATGGGCCTGTCGCAGTCGTGACTCACCCGCAATGGAGGAGCTCAACGCAGCGAGAATCTCACCGACCCGGTGTCCACCGGTCTCGTTGGCCACCACCAATGTCAGCGTGACCCTGTCCGCCGTCGGATCATCCGCCTCCGCGCGGACAACCAGCATGGCGGCGCGGAAGCCCTCACCGAATATCAGGAGACGTCGCACCTCCTCAAGCGTGGCGGTGAACGGCTCGCCGACCCGTTCGGCGGCAGCGACATACGCATCGGGCAGTGTCTGGCCCGAAGCGACGGACGACCGGATGTGGGCGAGGAGGTCGGGCCACGCCGACGCCGCGGCTGTACGTTTCTTGCGATCCCTTGCGGATCCGACCTGGACCGGCACGGTCGCACCGATCAGACCGAATGCCACGGCGGGAACGAGGGTCCCGAGAAGACCGTATGAGATCACGAACGACGCGACGCCTGCGCCGAGTGAGAACAGGACCCGCCGGGGGGCGACGGTCAGTCCCGCACGTGGGATGTCCGGTAGCGCGCCATCGGCGATGAGCCACGCGGCACCCGCCGCAACAAGAACGGCGACGCCCCTCATCCGTGGCTCCATTGGGCGTCGCGCCCACTTGAGCGCACGTACAGCGGTTCAAGGGTGAACACGTCGTCGTCGAGCTGTCGGGGCACCGACAACACCTCATCGATCTGACGACCGAGCGGACCGCGACGGATGAACACGACGAGATCGACGACCGACGCGACCGTCCTGCGCAGGAACGGGATCGAGATGTTCTCCCCTGCCAGAACGCCGTAGGACACCAGCTTCTCGAGTGCATCCCTGCCCGAATTGGCGTGGATGGTCGCAATCCCGCTGCAACCCGCGTTGAGCGCCATGAGCATGTCGAGCGCCTCTGGACCGCGGACCTCCCCGACGACGATCCTGTCAGGCCTCTGGCGCAGGGCTTCCCGCACGAGATCGCGCAGCGAAATGAGGGACCCCCCGTCCAATCCGACATCACGTGTCTGCATCTGGGTCATGTCGGGAAGCGGCACGTCGATCTCGAAGACCTCCTCGCACGTGACCACTCGCCGATCCGGCTGGA
>CAZDIQ010000047.1:5822-15247 GCA_964505525.1 uncultured Acidimicrobiaceae bacterium
GGCACGTCGATCTCGAAGACCTCCTCGCACGTGACCACTCGCCGATCCGGCTGGACCTCACGAAGCAGACAGTTCACCAGTGTGGTCTTGCCTGCACCAGGCGCTCCGGCGACGAGAATCGTCTTGTCCTCACGAATTGCGTCACGCAGGAGCCTCGCCACGTGGTCTGGGAAGGCGTCGCGCTCGACAAGGTCGGCAAGCGTGCCTGCGGTCAACACGAACTTGCGGATCTGGATGTTCATGCGGTCGGGATGCGTGACCGGCGGACCGGTGATGTGCACCCTGGAACCGTTGGCGAGTTGGGCACTCACGATCGGGTTCGCCCTGTCGACACGCCGACCCGTCCCGACGAGCAGCTGGTCGGCCACCCTCCTGACCGTCTCGGCATCGACGACGATGTTGGCCAACTCCTTCACACCGTTCCGCACGATGAACGTCCGCATCCCCCCGATGACGATGATCTCCTCGACGAGCGGATCGTCCAGCAACTCGGAGAGGAATCCGTATCTCGAGGGAGCTTGGGCCAGGGTCATGACTCCCGCCCGACTCGTGCGAGAGAACGCGTGAACACCCGGTCGGGTGGCTTCCCCCCGGCCGAGTTCCGCCTGACGCGTTGACGATCGGCGACGATGGCCACCGGATCGAGTCCGGTCCAACGCCGAACGGCCTCGACGGTCTCCGCCCGGTTGGAAGCGGTTGCCTTGTTGACCACGACACCGGGTGTGGGTCCGAACCACGAACTCGTCATCTGCGCCGCCCGGACGATGCCAACCGGGCTGGCATCGACGACCAGGAGCACCGAATCGATCGTTTGGAGTGTGGCTTCCGTAAGTGGTGTGTTCCCCACGTCGAGTACGACATCCCCGTACAGACCGGCGGCCGCATCGATCAATCCGGCCAGCATCGCGTCGCGAACGCGAGGTTCACCGTCACGGTGCGAGCCAGGGATCACCTCGAGTGAGCCGACGCGTCGCACACACGACCTGTCGAACGTTCCTTCCGCCCGGACCATGTCGGCCGCGTCCGTGATGTCGGGTCGCGGTGCAATCCCGAGCCGTATGGCGAGGGCAGGTGCATTGAGGTCCGCATCGATGAGTACCGTCGCACCGCGTCGCGCCCGGTCGAACGCGTGGGCACAGGCGATCTCGGTGGAACCGGGTGCACCCATCGGACCGACGACGGCGGTCACCGAACCCCGCGTCGTCGGCGTACGCGTCGACTCGACGGGAGCAACGAATCTGATTGCCTGGACCAGTGCAGCGGTATCGACCGAATCGGGGAGCACCTCGCGCGCTCCCCCGAGCTCGAGCAACGATGCAGCCGGTGCATCCCCCTCGGGATAGATGCCGACGACGGCGAATCCGAGTCGGCACCAGGTCGACATCTGGTGCGGGGTGACCCACGAGACGTCACCGCTTGCGACCACCACATCGATCTCGGACGCGTGGTGTTCGATGTCCTTCGGTTGGAATGCCCGAAGGACGATACGTATCGATGCGGTGTCGCGTGCATGGGCGACGAGATTTGGTTCCCAATCGCGAGCCGACAGGACGGTCGCGACCCTCACCGTCATGGGGCGATCCTCACGAGATCGATCTCACCTCTCCGGTCAGCACTGACGATTCGTGCAGCGAGATCGTCGTCGACGGCAAGCAGCAGATCGACGGTACCCCGGTTCATCCCATCGGCATCGAAGGTCGACTCGACGACGTAGACGCCAGAAGCAATCAGATCGGTCGTGGTATCCGCACCGAATGCACCGCCGACGGTCTGATACACATCGACGCGATCGCCCGCCACGAGGCGTCCGAGGACAGCGTGTCCGGGAGCCAGCGACAAAGCCACGACGTTGGGGGCCGCCAGGATCTCGGGTGCTTGGAGCAGGGACGGCAGGAGGGGTTCACCGGCGACGATTGGGACCCTCACCGACCAGTCGGCGAGCTCGCCGAGGGACGTCCCCTGGACAAGACCCGACGATGATTCGACGTAACGGACCGTGACATCCTGGGTGCCAAGCGGCTGTCCGGGTTGGATGTCGCTTGATGCCACGAGAATCGGCACCATCGGCGTCGGCCGTGTCACGACAAGCACGAGCAGTGCGGCGACGGCTGCGAGCACGATTCCGAGCAGCCGCTTGCGGTCGAACCATGGCAGTGAGGCATCGGCGAACCGGACGCTCACGGCCATCAGCGCGGCTCCATGGTGACGATGTGGTTTGTCGACACGTACCGGGCGGATCCTGCGTCCTCGACGACCACATGGTCGACGCCTACGGCGGTCACGATCCCTCGATACAGGTGGCCGTCAGTTGTCGACAGGAGCACGAGCTCCGATCGATCGGCACTCGCGATGAGTCGATCCCGCAGCGACATCCGTCGCTGAGCCGCAGAACGTGCGGCCTCCTGCTCTGCCTCGAGCGTATCGTCGAGACGTGATCGCAGGTCTCTGCCGAGCCGTGCGAGATCGGGGTGGCTGAACGGGTCCATGGCGCTCCCTTGATCGCTCCTCGCCCAGCATCTACTCCCATGATTAGGAAACTCCAGCGGGAAACGACGTGCAAGGGGGTCGTTCGGCGTTGTTTCGCGACATAACGACGGAACTCGCGACCTACCGGCGACTATCGCGGGTTTGATCCCGAATTTCGCGGGCTCAGGTCTCCGCAGGCACTTCCTGGAGCACCCAGCCGTTGCCGTCGGGATCGGTGAAGTGGGCGAACGAGTTGTACCTCGTGCGGTTCGGATCCACTCCGTCTTTCCAGCCCTCGGGTGTCATGTGGCGGATGGGCGATACCTCAGCACCGCGCTTTGTCAGTTCGTATCGTGCAATGGCGATGTCCTCGACGACGAGGTGCAAACCCTGGACAGAACCGGGTTCCGTCGTCGTGATCCCCACGCCGAACGACACCGAGCACGACGATCCCGGTGGCGTGAACTGCACGACCCGGAACTCGTCGCCCATCCGGTGGTCGACGTCGAGATGGAATCCGAGACCCTGATAGAACGCCTTGGCTCTATCAACATCAGCTACGGGTAGCAACACAAGCTCAAGTTTGTAGTCCATGTTCGGCACACCTCCCGGGGTCATTGTGGCGGATTCGCCGGTGTGTCGGTGCGGGCGGCACAGGTCGGGGGTTCACACGCTGTCCCCGTATCCTGCCCCGAATGGGAATCGCGTGTGGGATCGTTGGACTGCCGAACGTCGGGAAATCGACGCTGTTCAACGCGCTCACCGGCGGAGAGATCGCGGCGGAGAACTATCCGTTCACGACAATTGACCCGAATGCGGGTATCGCCCTTGTTCCCGACCTACGTCTCGCTGCCATTGCGGCCATCGTGAACCCGAAGGAGATCATCCCGACGGTCGTCGAGTTCGTCGATATCGCCGGTCTCGTGTCGGGTGCGGCTGAAGGTGAAGGGCTCGGCAACAAGTTCCTCAGCCACATACGCGAGACCGACGCCATTGCCCATGTGGTGCGTTGCTTCGTCGACGACAACGTGGTCCACGTCGATGGCAAGGTCGACCCGCTCTCTGACATGGCAACCATCAACACGGAACTCGCCCTCGCCGACCTCGACACGGTCGAACGAGCACTCGATCGCTGGGGTCGCAAGGCGAGGTCGGGCGACGCCGACGCCAAGGCCACCGTCGCAGTCCTCGAACGGGTCCATGCCCACCTCGCCGAGGGCTCTCCTGTCCGGACGATGGCGCTGAAACCCCAGGAGCGCCTTGCGATCAGGGAGTTCTTCCTCCTCACGGCGAAACCGACGATGTACATCGCCAACGTCGACGAGGGCGGTCTCGGAGGCAACGATCTGACTGCGACTGTCGAGGCGCAGGCGGCGAGCGAGGGAGCCAATGTCGTGGTCATCTGCGGCGCACTCGAAGCCGAGCTGTCGACACTCGAAGCGGGCGATCGGGACGAACTCCTCTCCGAGTACGGGCTGGAGGAGCCAGGTCTCAACAAGGTCATCCGATCCGCGTACGACCTCCTCGGCCTTCTGACCTACTTCACCGCAGGCGAGAAGGAAGTCCGCGCCTGGACCGTGAAGTCAGGTTCGACCGCACCGCAGTCTGCCGCGGTGATCCACACCGACTTCGAGAAGGGCTTCATCCGCGCCGAAGTGATCGCCTTCGACGACTTCATCACCCACAACGGTGAGTCCGGGGCCAAGGACGCCGGAAAGTGGCGCCTCGAAGGCAAGGACTACATCACCAACGAAGGTGACATCATGCACTTCCGCTTCAACACCTGAGCACGCAATCATGATCGACCTCGAATCTCTTGATGGATATCTGGCCGCTCGGGCGGAATCGGACTTATTTTCCGGTGTGGCCCTGATCACCCGAGGAGATGAGGAGCTGTTCGCAGGCGCATACGGGTGGGCGAACCGTGCGTGGCAGATACCCAACGCCATGGACATCCGATTCGACACTGCTTCGATCACCAAACTGTTCACCGCCGTGGTTGCGCTCCAGGTTGTCGACTCCGGCCTCCTGACCCTTGACACAAAGGCAGTCGAGTACCTCAGTCTTGAGGGAACGGCGATCCACCCCGATGCCAACCTCAAACACCTCCTCACGCACACGTCTGGTCTTGGCGATGATGCCGACGAGGAGGCGGGTGAGGACTATGCCGAACTCTGGATCGACAAACCGAACTATTCGGTGCGTGAGACGGACGACTTCCTCCCCCAGTTCGTCGACAAGCCCCAGAATTTCGACCCGGGTGAGGGATGTCGCTACTGCAACGTGGCGTTCATCCTCGCAGGACTGATGGTCGAGAAGGCGACCGGTGACACCTATCGAGATCGCGTCAGGGAACATGTCTTCGCCAGGGCGGGCATGACCGACTGCGGCTTCTTCGAGATGGACCGTGTTGCACCCCGTGTCGCAGAGGGGGTCGACCCGACAGACGATGGGACCGCCTGGGTCCGCAACATCTACAGCTATCCCCCGGTGGGATCACCCGATGGCGGTGCGCACGTGACCGCTGCCGACCTCGCCAGATTCCTCGATGTCGCCCGAGAGGGCGGACTGCTTTCCAAGGAATCGACCGAGGCGTTCTTGTCCCCGGTGGCCCTCCATTCGACGAACGATGTCGGGGAACTGTGGATGGGATTCGGGCTCGAGTTCCAGTACCAGTCCGACGGTTCACTCCGATACTTCGAGAAGGAGGGATACAACGCAGGGACGAGCGGCGTCGTGCGTCACTATCCCGCCCTCGACACCACGGTGGTCCTTCTTGGCAATACCTCGGGCGGGATCTGGGAACCACGGACGCACATCGACTCCCTCCTGGCCGGGTAGGCCACGACCCGTCCCAGAACGGTCAGACCCGCTTGTGGGGTTCGACGATGTAGTGCTTGTTGAGGATCGTCACGGTGTCGACCATGAGCAGTCGCATGTCCTCCACGATGTAGGCGGCGAGCTCGTCGTCGGAGATCGAATCTCCGACCATGTCGAGCCTGAACCCCTGCCCTTGCAGACCACCACCGTTCGAGAACGTGATCGCGAAGTCGAACACGACACGCATCTCCTTACCTGCATGACTCGTGTCGTCCATGCATCCCTCCTCGACTGACGGAATTCACCTCTGCGTCACATGGACGTCGTCAAGACGTTACCGAGCCCGCCCTACCTTTGGAGTCGACCAACCGGGAGAACCGAAATGAAGACTGCTCTGGTTGTGCTTGACATGCTGAACGACTTCGTCACCGGCACACTCGCCAACCCCGCGGCGGAGCCGATCCTCGACCCGATTGCGCAGCTCGCCGAGACGGCAAGGAAGCGCGATGACTGGGTCGTCGTGTATGCGAACGATGCGCATCAGAAGAACGACATCGAATTCCGCATCTTCGGTGAACACGCACTCGCAGGAAGCGAGGGTGCAGCCGTCGTCAGCGCACTGACTCCCGGGCCCGACGACTTCGTCGTCCCGAAGCGGTACTACTCGGCGTTCACCGATACGGATCTTGACTCGACGTGCCGGGTGCACAACATCGGCAGGATGGTCATCGTCGGCCAGCACACGAATTGTTGTTGCCGCCACACGTCCTACGACGCGTTTCTGCGCGACATCGAGGTGTCCGTTGTTTCCGATGCGACGTGCGTCTTCGCACCCATGGTGGGCGACGAATACGATCGGGTGCAGGAGCAGTCCCTCGAGTATCTCGCGACGTTCTATGGTTCGAAGGTCCTCGAGTCGAGCGACTTGATCTAGTCGGCCGGGGTTCCGTCACCGGGACCGACCGACCTTTGCAAGAATGGGACCATGAGTCGATGGAATCTGATTCGACCGCCGTTGGCGGCTGGGGCAGTCTTCGCCGGACAGATGGCAAGGGCTTTGTATCGCGACGACCTGCCGACGTTGGAGAACCAGGATCCGTCAGGTCTGTTCGGGGATCCGTCATCCCCGCCGCTACGCGTGGTGTTTCTCGGCGACAGCTCGGTCACGGCACCGGGTGTCTTTCCGTTGGATTCGTGTTGGCCCCGCCAGGTCGCGCTCCACCTCGGTGAGCGGTTCCACGTCACGGCGATCAGCGTGGCCGTCGGCGGGGCGAAGGCTCGGGACGTTCTCGCAGAGCAGATCGATGCTGCGCTGGAAGTCGAACCCGACATCGTGTATCTGTCCGTCGGATCCAACGATGCCCTGCGAGCCACGCCGGTTGCCAGGTTCGAAGCCGAGTACCTCGAGATCGTCGAACGGCTCCACGCCGCTGTCCCTGCCGTGGGACTGTCGGGTGTCGGTGATCTCGGAACCATCCCCCGGATCCCCGAGCCGGCGCGAGGTATCGCGAGGGTGCGTGCACGAGCGATCGATCACGCCATCGCGAGGGTGACCGCACAGTTCCCCCGCGCTGTGAAGTCCAACGCATGGGTCGTGATGGAGGACTTCGTCAATTCACCCGACCACTTCGCGGGCGACCTGTTCCACGCATCGGCGCGCGGCCACCTGCTGTTCGGGGAAGTCGGCAAGCCCGTCGCCGACAGACTCGTGGAGATCTGGCGGGCCAACCCACGCACGAGCCTCCCGCCGCAGGAGCGTCAGGACGTCTGACGGTCGAGGAAGTGGCGGATCATCAGCGAAACGGTGCCGATCGCACCCGAATTGATCCCCTCGGGAATGATGATGTCTGCGTATCGCTTGGACGGCTCCACGAACCGGTCGTGCATCGGTCGGACCGTCTTCTCATACTGGGCCAGCACCGAGTCGACCGTCCTGCCGCGTTCGACAATGTCCCTGTTGAGACGACGAATCAGCCGAAGATCGGCATCCGTGTCGATATAGACACGCAGATCGAAGCGCTCCCTGAGCTCGGGATCCGACAGGACAAGGATGCCCTCGACGATTACCGCCGGCTCAGGGGCAAGCGTCACGGTTTCGGCTGTACGTGTGTGGGTCGCGAAGTCATACACCGGGAGCTCGATCGACTTGCCTTCGCGAAGGGAGTCGAGCTGGTCACGCATCAACTCGAGCTCGAGTGAATCCGGGTGGTCGTAGTTGATCTTGGTGCGGTCCTCGAACGAGAGATGACCCTGATCGCGGTAGTAGGCATCCTGTTGGATGTAGATGACCTTGTCCTCACCCACCATGTCGACGACCGACTGTGCGATCGTCGTTTTCCCTGATCCGGAACCGCCTGCGATCGCCACGAACAAAGGACGCCCATCGCCTATCGCCGGGCCGAACGGTTTGGCAAGGATGTCCGTGATGTCAAGCGTCATGGCGCAAAGGTAGCCGTTGGAGGAACGCTGAACCGGCCGACGCGTGTGCGGCGCCTAGTCAGCGCTTGCCGACGTGAGGATCACATCGCCGGAGAAGGACGAAACCGTCACCGAGGCAGAGCCGATGCGCTCGCCCGAGCTCGGGGTGATCCGGTTGCGGAAATCGCCCGAGAGGGTCTTGATCGATGCCTTGACCTCGAGGTTCGGAATGAGACCGACACGGACGTCGCCACTCATCGTCTTGATCTCGAGGTCGGTGCCTGCGAATCGTCTGACCGAGATGTCACCCGACGCCGACTTGACACGGGCGGATCGCTCGACATTGTTCAGCCGTACGTCGCCGGCCGCCGTGGAGATCTTGACGGTATTGACCGACTTGATCCGGATGTCCCCGTTGGCCGCGTTGATGTCGGCATCGCCGGACACTTCGGGGAGCATCACATCACCAGACCCGACGCGTACCGAGACATCGCGCACCGCTTCGTCCACGCGGATATCCCCTGCCCCGGACTCGATGACAAGTTCGTCCATCTCGGCTCGGATCCGAACCGAACCGGCACCTACCCTGGCTCTCACGGAGCCTCCTCGTGGGGTGGTCACGGTGATGTTCAACCTGCGGGCGAACATGCGTGATCGCTCCCGGGATTGGACGGTGATCAGGTCGGCAGTCACGTCGACGATCGCCGTGTCGACGAGGTGACTGTCGCCGACGAGTTCGATCCTGACCCGCGGCTCGTCCCACTGCTTCACAAGGATGTCGCCAGAGTTGGTCACCAGGTCGAACGCGGGACGCCCGACAACATCGTGGATCTCGACACGGTCGCTCATGTTTCGATCGTCCCCTCGAAGGTCGTACGGCTGTTGCGCTTTACGCCCTTGGTCTTGCCCGCAAGGGTCCGGACCACGAAGGTGTTCATGGAATCGCCCAGATCGGACGCTGCCGCTTCGAGGTCGCCCTTGAGTTCCTCGGGGAGCCGCACCGTGATGCGTGCGCCGAGGTCATCGAGACTCACGTTCACCGAATCCACCGCGTCTGCGATCACGAGGGTCGGCTGGCCCTGCTCGAGGGTGATCGTGACCTTGCGGTCGGGCAGTTGTGCACTGACCTCGGCAGCGGCCTGCTCGGCGAGCGCCATACCCGCCTGCTTCAGCGCTGGCGTGAGTGCTGTCAGAATGGCATCACCTGCCGCGGCAATCGCCTCGTCATCGGCCGCCAGGCGGAGCTGACTGTCGATCACGGCTCTCACCTCGTCGATCACGCTGTCGATGTCCATGTCACGTTCTACTTTCTGTCGCCGACCAGGCGAAGTGATTTCCGGTTCTGCCTTGCCCTTGTTTCACGCCTTGCGTCGTGTTGTGCGAGGACGCTCTCCGGGTTGTTGTACCACAGCATAATGATCTCTCCGTTCGTTGCTGTCGGTCTGATGTCGTTATGATGTCATACTAGTGTCAGCGTGTCAACTACTTTTGTAAAACGCGCACACAAGCGGTGAATGCTGGATCGTGGATTGTGGATGATGGACGCGGCGGCTCTCAGCCTTCAGTTCTCAGTTCTCACTTGACAGTTGACAGTTCTCAGTCCCGCATCGGGTCCGGTATTCGCTATTCGGTGTTCGCTTGCTGACCTGTCGATTGAAAGCTTCCGGCCTCCCGCTGCTCGCAGGCTCGCACGCCCCCCTGGCTCGCAAGCTCGCCCGTCC
>CAZDIQ010000048.1:0-15144 GCA_964505525.1 uncultured Acidimicrobiaceae bacterium
GGGATCATTCCCGTGCGCCGTAGGGCCGAGGCCACCCACGTCGGTGGTCAGCTCAATGCTGTGCTCGGTGGATTCCTGCGCGGGCAACTGGTGGTGGCGTTCATCGTCGGTGTCATGCTGTCGTTCGGGTACTGGCTCATCGGTCTCGATTTCTGGCTGATCATCGGGTTGGTCGGTGGGTTGCTCAACATCGTCCCGTTCATCGGCCCGTGGATCGGTGGAGCACTGGGCGTGATCATCGCGTTGACGACAGGCGATCTTGCAACGGTGTTGTGGGCAGTGATCGTTGCGGTTGTCGTCCAGCAGATAGACAACAACTTCGTTTCTCCGAGCGTCCTGAAGGCGACCGTCAGGCTGCATCCTGCGGTCACATTGCTCGCCCTTGTGCTTGGTGGCGCCCTCGCCGGGTTCTGGGGCGTCGTTATCGCCGTCCCGCTGACGGCGTCGCTCAAAGTCATCGGCGGTCACTGGTGGCGGACCCGCGTACTGGGTGAAACATGGGAGCAGGCATCGGCATCGCTCTTCCAGGAGCCCGAACCGGGTCGCATGCGACGGGCGGGGGATGCACCTGCGGCCGAAGTCACGGCGCCGGACGACCACGAGCCTTCAACCGACTGACCATGAACATCTATGACTGGGTCGTCGTCGCGGTCGTCCTCGCGTTCGCAGTGCGGGGCTGGCTCCGTGGATTTGTCCGTGAACTTGTCGACGTCGCCATCCTCGTCGCAGGTACGGCGCTCCTCTTCCGACTGTCCGCGGCAGTCGGCACGATCCTGTCGGCGATGGCGAACATCCCATACGAGGCGGCAAGGGTCGCCGCTGGCACCATCATGCTGGTCGTCCTGTTCGTCGGTGCGACGTTGGTCGCCAATCTTGTGACCGGGTCCCTCCGCATCCTTCCAGGTGCCACGGTGCTCAACCATCTCGGTGGCGCCGGCGCCGGGGTCGTCTATGCGGGTGTTGCGGTCGTCCTTGTGACGACGGTGCTTGGTGTTTCGCCGATGCCTGCGGGAGTCCGGACATCGCTTGACGAGGCCATCGGTACCTCGACAATCGGGCGAACCGTGACCGATCCCGGCGGCCGGGTCCAGATGCTCCTCGGTACGGCGAGCGGCGAGTCGCTGTTCGCGACGGTCCTTGCCGTCCGGCAGACGATCGGCGACCGTCTCGGGGCGGGGACAATCCCGTTGCCACTTCCCTCGGTCGACCGTTCGGAGCTCGTTTCGGCGGAGAACGAGGCCATGATCGTTCTCGACGAACTCAACGTCGCCAGGGTGGCTGCAGGAGAGAATCCGCTCGCGTGGTCACCGGAGCTGTCCGTCGTGGCGACGAATCGCGCCAAACGCGTGTACCAATCCGGGCACTTGTCCCTCGATGACAGACTCGCATCCGATCTCACGGGGGCATCGGTGCCGGGGACGATCAACAGCGAAGGGGTCGTGATCGCCGCATCACCCTCTGGGATCGCCGAGGCCATCCTGTCGACGCCACCGTATCGGGAAGCCATCGAGAATCCGGATCACCGAAAGGTCGGCATCGGTGTCGTGAACGGCCCCTACGGCCGAGTCGCCGTGTTCATCGCCTCCGCATGAGGCGACACAGCGGCGTTCTGTGGGCTGGGAGCACATCAGAGGACAGCAAGAACTGGATTATGGATGATGGATCATGGATGATGGCCAGCACCAGTAGTTCGGTATTCGGTATTCCGTATTCGGTACTCGGAAACCAGTATTCGGTGC
Organism: uncultured Acidimicrobiaceae bacterium; assembly: GCA_964505525.1. Classification (GTDB taxonomy): domain Bacteria; phylum Actinomycetota; class Acidimicrobiia; order Spongiisociales; family UBA5794; genus UBA5794. The sequence continues at coordinate 1,740 of CAZDIQ010000048.1, forward strand.
TCGGAAAGCGGACAGCGGACAGCGTTCCGCTGGGATCATTCCTCTTCTTCGCGTTTCGTATCCTCTGAGGAAGCGGACGATGCAGCAACATCCGTTGTATCAATCTCCAGTGTCGCCGTATCGGCGGCGAGGGCAGCAGCGGCCGCTGTCTCGGCCTGATGCGCCGCAGCGGCGTCGTTCACGGCTTTCTCCGAACCCTTCTTCGTCAGGATGATCGCGGCGATGCCCGAGGCGATTGCGATGAGCAGCAGCACCCCGAGGATGATCCACAGCCACGTCGAACCCGATGACCCCTCTGAGGACTCGGCCTGAGCGGTGATGGAACCTCCGAGGGGGATGTTCCACACGAGAGCGCCGTCGCGTACCTCGTCGGCGTTCGACGTCTTGACCTCACCAGGCATCTTCACGATGAGGTTGACCTTGAAGAAGTCACCGGTGAGCGCCGAAGGATCGAAACCGAAATCTCCCAGGTCGGCGTCGGCAACCCCCGTAACCGTCGCCTGGAACTTGTTCGTGTCACCTGACTCGTACGAGAAATCTGAGAACGCCCAGCCTCCCTCAGAGGACTCCCACTCCCAGGTGGATAGATCCTCGACCTGGGTGACCCTCCGGAAGTACGTCATGTCCCCCTCTTGGCGGGTCTCGATACCGGCAGCGTCGCCGATCTCGGAGAAGATCTCTTCAATGAAATCATCGACCGATCCGCCACTCTGACTGCTGATCAAATTGCTGAATTCATCGTCGAGACCGATCTCGACACCGACGTCGGCGGAGCCATCGTCGTTGATGTCAAAGACCATGTTGCTCTCGATCCGGCACGCCGACAGCACCACGACCAACAAAGAGAAGAGGAGAACGAATTTGCGCATGACTTCCTTCCGTGTTGGTCGGATGCTAGGTGAGGCGCGTTCCAAGTCGACCAGGCAATATCGTTGGTCCGTGGACGAATACACACACGCCCTGCGGGTCGCAATGGTCGATGCATACCCGACATACGTCGCGTCCATCCTCGTGACCCGACATGTCCAGATGTCGGATGTGATCGCAGACTCGATCGTCGAGGGAACCCATGTCCTTGATGCCCTGATGGCGACACTCGAGGAGACCCCGGCGCCCCTGCAGCGTCATAGTCCCCTTGAGTTGTTTCGCGAGGCGCTCCGACCGGTGACGAAAGCACTCGCGGTCGAGCATGTGCCAGTAGCCGTGCGCGACCCCGAACAGACAGCACTCCTGCCATGGGATCTCTTTGGGTTGGCGCCTGCATCGACATCAGCGATCGGGGACGCCGTGCACGAAGCACATCTCGCATGGGGAGTGGCCAAGGCCGCGTCGCTCGGTGCGATCGGGAGGCCGGCTACACCCCAAAGGCCGCTCGTGTGGTTCGTGTGCCGAGAGGGTGACACAGAGGCAGTGGTCGCCGAAGGCGAACGTGTCGGGTATCGGATGCTCCCTGCACCACAGTGGGATCGCCCGGTCGCGGTCCTCATCGATCTCGATGTCGAGGATTCCATGGAACTCCTCGGTTTGGCGGTCCACGACGATCACAGGGTCGTTGTCTACGACGACGCCATAACCGACCTCAGACAACCAGGGCTCCGAGCAGCAGGCGTGTGGAAGATCGCGTCCCGAGACGATGTGTTGCACCGCCTCGGGACGATCCTCCCTGTGCTCGGCTAGACCTCAGTCGGCATACCGGGCAGCGAATGCATCGGACATGTATCGGGCGAGACCCTCGCCGTGCTTGTCGATGTTGTCCGTGAAGCGTTGGTCCTGCACGTACATCGCCCCGAGACCGGCATGGATCTCGGGAGGGCAGTCGTAGAACCAACGGCTGATGTGGGCGCGATGCGCGTCGACGACCTTCGCCGCCTCTGCGTCATCGGGTGCGACACCCGCATCCATCAACCCGACGAACTCGTCGTAGATGTCGTCGGCCTCGGCCGAGATCGCCTCCCAGTCCGCCCTCGTGTACGACGCTGTGCGTTTCGCCGACTGCGCGTACGCTTCGGTGTCGCCCCATCGTTCCTTCGCTTCCTCCTCGTATTCGGCGGGGTCGAAGTCGCCGAACACGCTCAATTTCTCCTCTGGTGTCATGGTGATTCCCCTTCTGTTGGCCGCGATCGTGTCGTCGATCATCCCGGCGATGATGCGAAGCCGCTCGATCCTGTCTGCGATCCGGAGCCGCTCGCTCAGGAGGGCTTCGACAGGATCCGTATCACGGTCGACGATCGAGGCGATCTCATCGAGCGCCAGACCCAGTTCCCGGTAGACCAGGATCTGGCGGAGACGTTCGAGATCGGTATCGGTGTATCGGCGATACCCGTTGTCCCCACGTTCGGAGGGCGACAGGAGTCCGATGTCGTCATAGTGATGCAACGTCCGGACGGTGAGTCCTGACAACTTGGCGGTTTGTCCCACGGTTCGTGTGTTCATGACACGCACGGTAAACCATCACGTAACGTGAGGGTCAAGGGGTTTCTGAAGATTTCTTGCGACGGCTACCCGCGGCTGAAGATCCTCTTGACGACGATGAGGGCAAGGAGTGCGGAAGCACCGATGGCTATGGCCTTGCGCCCGTCGACCTTGATGTCGGGGTTGCCCTCGACCTTGCCTGCGAACAGGATCCCGATGGTGGTGTTGTTGGCCACCACGGTGTCGGCGACGGCGATGAGTGCGCCACTCGTGTCGAATGTGACGGTGTCGGCGTTCACGAAGATCGCACCACCCATCTGGATGGTGGCGTCGTCGGCCTCGACCATCGCAACGCCGCCCTGGCTGATACTGAGCACCTCGGTCGAGGCGGTCTGGATCCCTCCCTGGGTGACAGTGACGGTCTTTGCCTGGACGACACCCGCACCGCCCTGACGTATCTCGACGACGTCGGCCTGTACCTCGTCGACGACCTCGTATCCGGAGTCTTGTTCGGTCATGGTTGCATCCTCTCGATGGTCCCACGATACAGGCTCGCGAAAGTGTTCCGTCAAGACGCCCAGGACGCGCAAACGGGGATGTGTTGCCACATCCCCGTCTGGTCGGATTACTTCGGGTCTAGTAGCGGTCGCGCCTTGGCTGGCGTTCCTGTGCTTCATTGACGCGAAGTGCACGTCCGTCGATGTCCTTGCCGTCGAGGTCCTGCATCGCCTTCTGGGCGTTTTCAGGGCTCATCTCGACGAAAGCGAAACCGCGTGAACGGCCCGTTTCGCGGTCGGTGATGAGTGCTACCGACTCGACGCTGCCGATCGCTTCGAACATCTCGCGAACGTCATCTTCTGTTGAACTCCATGGGAGGTTTCCCACGTACAATCTGGTCATTCTTCCGGCTCCATTCGATTGGAAGCCCACGGCCTCGTTCACTCAACTGCCTCGGAAGTCGACTCAGTCTGGGAAAGCGGTCTGGGGTGCTAACTGCCGCAATGGTAGTAGGAATGGATACGGAGTTCGCACAACTCTCAGAAACCGACGCGGTCGAGACCCGGTCTCCTGGTCAGTTCAAGGTCGAATCCCTCGTCCTTCCACCCCTCGATACCACCGATCATCTTCTTGACGGGACGACCCAGTTCGGCGAGTCGAAGGGCTGCCTTGTCGGCTCCGTTGCAGTGCGGTCCGGCGCAGTACACGACGAACAGGGTGTCGGTCGGGTGATCGACGAGGTTCCGTTCGATGATCCGTCCGTGCGGGAGGTTGATGGCGGTCGGTACATGACCGGTGTCGAACAGCTCGGGACTCCGCACATCGAGAAGGACGAAGTCCTTGTCTCCGGACTCGATGCTTGCGTGGACATCCCAGCAGTCGGTCTCGTAGGCGAGGAGCTGCCCGAAGTGTCGGGCGGCATCCGCAGGGAGCGCTGCAGGCACGGAGCTCACTGCGGACGCATCGGTGTTCCCGGATTCGCTCGCTGCCATGTCGGTGTCTCCTCGTTCGGTGTGTCGCTACCGGCGGACGATCAACACGTTGCGGTCCGATGCGTGGACGACCCCGTGGCTGACCGATCCGAGCAGCAGGGTGCTGAGCGCCCCTCTGCCTCGTGAGCCGACGATGATGAGGTCGGCATCGACATCGGTGGCGTATCCGACGATCGCATGGGCGGGCGAGCCGTGGAGCATCGTGGCGGTTGCGTTGTCGGGAAGTGGGCCGACGGTGTCCCACACGGCTTGGGCTTCGGCTTCGTGGATCTCCTCGATGTCGGTCATCACGACGACGGGTGCCATGTCGGTTGCAGGCGACGGATAGATGATCGGCGTCGCCACGTACACGAAATGGATCTGCCCGGTTCCCACGAATTGGACAGCTGCGTTCACGACCTGACTCGTGTGATCGGAACCGTCGACGGCTGCAACAATGATCATCTCGTCCTTCTCTCCTGTGGGAGTGCCATGTCCTTGAACCTGTAATCCATTGTAGTGGCGGCGCAAGGGGCCCAGATGGGCGGTCGTCACAAGCGAAGGATTCGGGTGATTCTGTCGCTTGCGAGAATTACAATCGCAAGGAATGACGAGCACCGATCAGCCCCGAGAGTCGCTCCCGCCGGTCGATGACGCGGGAGTCGAGCAGGTCATCGACTGGTTGCTCGACTCCGACCCTTCCATCCGTTGGCAGGTCATGCGAGACCTGCTCGACGCTCCCGAGGCGGATTGGACAGCCGAGCGCGCCAGGATCGAGACCGAGGGTTGGGGAGCCCGCCTCCTGTCGCTTGAGGACCCCGACGGGCAATGGGACGGCGGATCGTTCCTACCGCACGACATGACCCGTGAGGAGTGGGAGCGCGACGGTCAGCCCTGGACCGCAACGACTTACGCCTTGACCCAACTGCGCGAGTTCGGCATCGTCCTTCCGCCGGATCGTCGGCAGACCATGGTCGAGCTGATTCGTGAGAACTGTAAGTGGGACCACGACAACCAGCCGTTCTGGGATGGCGAGGTCGAGGAGTGCATCAACGGCCGGACGTTGGCTGACGGTGCCTACTTCGGGGTGGACATGTCGGCGCTAGCCGCCCGACTTGTCTCCGAGCGGGTCGACGATGGCGGGTGGAACTGTGAACGTGTCAACGGTTCGGTCCGGTCGTCGTTCGACACCACGATCAATGTGCTCGAAGGACTCCTCGAGTTCGAACGGGCAACCGGTGGCACACCCGAATCGCGAGAGGCCAGGGCGACCGGCGAGGAATTTCTCCTGGAACGCAACCTGTACCGGCGCCTCAGTACGGGCGAGCCAGCGCACGAGGATTTCCTCAAGTTCATCCACCCGGACAGGTGGCATCACGACGTCCTACGTGCGTTGGATTACTTCCGTTCCGCCGGGGTCCTCACCGGTGCGGAGCCAGACCCGCGCCTTGAGGATCCCATCGAATATGCGGTGTCCCGGCGTCTCGACAACGGCACCTGGCCGCTTGACCTCAACCCGAGAGGTCGGAAATGGTTCGACATCGACGACGGCGAAGGCAATCCATCACGATGGATCACCCTGCGAGCACTCCGGGTCCTCAAGTGGTGGGACACCCGGCAAGGCAATTCCTGACACCGGGGTGGTGACGGCGTAGCGTCGCCGATCGGCCGCCATCGCAGCCGTTTCTTGGCCGTGGCAGGAATCAGGGAATGTGGTGGGTTTCAGGGCGGGGGTCCGTGGTGGGGGCTATTGTCTCGCCGATGAGCAAGGTGGGATGGGATCGGCGTGTCGCCGCGATGATGACACTTCCTTTGGATGTCATTGCCGTGGCCATTGTGGTGGTACTCCTCGTACGGAACCGTGCCGCCCTTTCAATCGGGCTCCTCGGCATCGCGTTGATCGCCTGTGGTGCCTGGTGGTTGGTGACCGACGTTCGGGGGCGGAGAGTCACCGCAGTCATCCTCACCCTCGGGGGCATCATTCTCATCGCGTTGACGCTCGCGGTTGCGACCCAACGTCTGTTTCACTCGGCGTTGGGCACCATCCTGGTCATCGCCATCCTCGCAACCGCAGTGCGCCTCGCCCAATACGCGCTGCGTCGTCCCATCCCTCGGAACGCATCGGGCACCCGAGGGTCGGCCAGACCATCCAAACCCGTGCTGTTGTGCAATCCGTGGTCAGGCGGAGGCAAGGTCGAGAAGTTCGGACTCGTCGAACTCGCGGCGGAACTCGGGATCGAGACGATCATGTTGGCGAAAGGTCTCGACCTGGAGCAGCTCACCCGCGACGCCGTAGCCCGTGGGGCCGATTGCCTCGGCATGGCGGGCGGCGACGGTTCGCAGGCGTTGGTGGCCTCGGTCGCCGTCGAGCACGGACTGCCGTTCGTGTGCATCCCAGCAGGAACCCGGAACCACCTTGCACTCGATCTCGGCCTCGACCGTGACGACCCGCGTGGGGCGATGTACGCGTATCGCGATGCCGTCGAACGAAGGGTCGACTACGCAACCGTCAACGACCGACTGTTCGTCAACAACGTGTCGCTCGGGATCTACGCCACGATCGTCCAGTCCGAGGAGTACCGCGATGCAAAGGTCGACACGACCCTGAAGGTCGCAGCCGAGCTCCTCGGGAGCGACACCGAGGCATTCGATCTGCGATACACGACGCCGAGCGGACGGAACGTCGAGAGCGCCTTTCTCATCATGGTGTCCAACAATCGGTACGTCATGGGTGCCAGGCGCGACGCCGCACAGCGTCGGTGGATGGATGCCGGCGAGCTCGGTGTGTTCGCCATCTCCGCCAAGAGCGCCAGCCAGGCGGCACGTCTCCTCACGCTTGCCGCGATAGGCATGCCTGACATCAGCTCCGACTGGAATGAGTTCACGACGGACGAGTTCGAGGTCCAGTCGCTCAGTGGCAAGGCGTACATGGGTGTCGACGGCGAGGCACTGCAAGCCGACACCCCGTTGCGATTCAAGATCCATCCCCTCGGTCTGAGGATGTTCGTTCCCGAAGGCAACCTTGAGGTCGTCGAGCGCCGCAGGGCGCGTGACATCAGGCTTTCGGACGTGGCAGCGGTAGCGATGGGGCGCGAACCGCGGGCGCACGTGCCCGTGTAGTCGAGCGATCTCACCCTCGTGGGGTGATCGCCTATCGCCCGAAGATGCGGGTGCTGACCCCGTGCACGATCGCAGCAACGCACTTGCCGAGAACCCAGCCGACGAGGACATCACTCGGATGGTGGACACCGGTGTAGACCCGCGAGAAGCCGACGAGACCGGCCACGCCGTTGAGGGGCAATCCGAGCGACGGGATGTCGGCACCGACGGCGCCTGCGAACGCAGCTGCCGACGCGGAGTGCCCCGAGGGGAACGAGGTGGATTCAGGGTGATCGAGGCGTCTCGTCTCGGGAACCGGTCCGTGGGGTCGGCGACGGTTCACGAGTGGCTTGATGGCCAGGTTCGCGACCGCCGACGTGATGCCGATCGCGATCATGCCCTCGGCAGCCGCACGTCGCCCTTTCTTCCCGTACACCAAGGCGATCACGGCGCCGGTACCCATCCACAGACGGGAGAACGAGGCGGCAAGCGACAGCTGCGGCAGCGTGCGGTCCAGTACCGGGGAGTGCCAGCCCGCAACCCAATCGAAGATCTCCGCATCGCGGGCACGAAGGCGGTGGAACAGGTCGGGGAGATCAGCCATGGCATCGCCGATCGGTCGGGATCTGACCGGCATGATGGCTCGAAGCGCTCATGGTGCAGGCGCCTCACCATCGTCGGTCCCGTCGATGTCGGCGAGGGCTTCTTCGATCGATCCGTAGAAGTGGTCCCGGTCGAGGGTCTCGAGCAATCCATAGTCATGGACGAGTTCATTCAGGCGCGTGCGGAGTTCGACGAACCCGAGGTGGACGCCCTTGGCGTTGAGTTCGTTGTCGAGGCGTGCGAGCATCCCCGCAGCCGTCACATCGATGTCGGTGATCGCCTCGCACTGCAACAGCACCCAGCCGGGTTCTCGCTCCCGCACGAGGTCACGTATCTGTTCGGCGAACATTCCCGAGTTGGCGAAGAACAGCGGTGCCTCCCAGCGGAACACCACCACGTCGGGGTGCTCGATGAGATCGTCCCCGCCGATGTCGCTGTGCCAACCCTCGCGGCCCGGTACCCGTCCGAGCACCTCACCGTGGGGCCACCAGTTGCGGTTGAAGAAGAGCAGGATCGACAGGACGACCGCCACGACGATGCCCTCGAGGACGCCGAGGAAGATCACACCTGCGCTTGCGACGAGCGAGAGGATGACCGCGGATCGCCGGATCTTCCAGACCCTGGCCAGGATCGGGAAGTCGGTGAGCGAGATGCCCGCAGCGATGACCACCGCCGCAAGAGCGGAGTTCGGAAGGTCAGCGAGGAGTCCGTTGAAGAACAGGAGGAGCAACACGACGACGCTCGCGCCGATGACGCCCGTGAGTTGGGTCTTGGCCCCTGACTGCTCGGCGACCGCCGTACGGGAGCTGCTCGATGACACGGCGAATCCCTGGAAGAAGCCAGCGAAGACATTGGCCGAGCCCATGCCGATCATTTCCTGGTTCGGTTTGACCTGCTCGCCGCGGCGCGCGTTGAACGACGTCGACAGAGCGATCGTGTCCGTCAGTGAAACAAGGGTGATTCCGATCGCAGCGATGAGGAGGGCAACGATGTCGCTAGGGCTGACCCACGGCACCTGGGGTGTCGGCAGCCCCTTGGGGAGGGATCCGACGGTCCCGATGTCAAGGTCGAACACTGCTGTTGCGAGGGTCGCACCCACCACTGCGATGAGGACCGCGGGGATCGTCTTTGTGAACCGTGGGAGCACGAGCAGCACGGCGAGCGTGGCGAGTCCGACAGTGAGCGCGGTGGTATCGCGTTGGTCGAAGTGCGTCACGAACTGCTGCACCTCCTCGACGAACGTGCTCGCATCTGTCGAGAACCCGAACAGCTTCGGGAGCTGCCCGATGATGATCGTGATGGCCAGTCCGTTCATGTACCCGACCTGTACCTCGGTCGACAGCAGGTCGGCGACGAATCCGAGCTTCCCTGCCCCGAGACCGATCTCGATGAGACCGACCAGAATTGCGAGTGCACCTGCCAGGGCGATCGCCGTTGCAGGGTCGTCTCCCGCCACCACAAGGGGAGCGATGGCCGCGAAGATCAGTGGCCCGAGCGACGAGTCCGGTCCGAGAACGAGGATCTTCGACGGTCCCATCAGGGCGTATCCGACGAGACAGGCAACCGTCGTGTAGAGCCCGTTCACCGGCGGCAAACCGGCCAGCTCGGCATAGGCCATGCCCTGGGGCACCAGGATGGCTGCAAGCACGATCCCGGCGACGAGGTCGGAGCGCAGCCAACGTGGGTTGTAGGAGCGGAGTGCCGTGATACCGGGCACGAAGCGCTCAATCGCTGTCGGCGTCTCGTCCTTTGCCGTGGTCATGGACTCTCCCGGGTCATCGAATGCTGGCGATATCCTATACCCGCGGCGTGAGAGGCACCCTGCCAGATTTCACCCGAGGACGGCGTCAACCTGACCCAGTCCGCATTCGCTGGTTCGGCTCCAGTGTCATCGCACCGGGCGCGTCAGCACCGTGTAGACGACGTGGACCAGACCATTGCTCGCCGCCACGTTGCTGATCGTGATCGTCGACTCACCGTTGAGCACGACGTACCCGTCTTGCAACGCGACCGTGATGATGCTGCCCTCTGCGGTGGTGACCTCGGCAAGATCGGCGAGGTCATACGCCGTGAGCGCCTCTTCGACGATGTGGTACGCGATGAATGCTTCCAGCTCAGCCTGGTCCGTCGGTACCTCGAAGTCGGCGAAGGCGGCATCCGGGGGAGCGAACGCGGTGAACGGTCCCGGTCCGGCCAGGGTCTCGGTCCACCCCGCAGCCTCGACAGCGGCAAGGAACTGCGTGAACTGACCGGTCTCGGCGAGGATGTCCACGATGTTCGGCTCGTCGACGGGCACCGTTGTCGTCGTCGTGGATTCGGGTGGTCCGGTCGTGGTGGTGGAATCCAAGGTCGTGGTGGTCTCGGGCGGGAGGGTGGTTGGGGCGCCCGGCTGGGTCGTCGTCGTGACCGGGGGTTCGCCACCCGCTTGCAGTGCTTCCTCGAAGGCGCGCAGTGTCTCGGCGTCGACGATGCCGGTCGCCGGTACACCGAGATCGGTCTGGAAGCGTTTGAGCGCGTCCTCGAGTTCTGCTGACCAACGACCATCGATGGCCCCGTCGTAGTAGCCCAGGGTGGTGAGGATGCCCTGCAGGGCACCGGTCTGGGCAGAGCCGATGCCGCCCAGTGCCGCGTTGAGTGCCGCTTGCGTTGCGGGATCCGGAAGTCCGGTCACGGGGAGCCCATTGGCAGCCTGCAACCGTTCCACGGCCTCGATGGTCGCCGGTCCGAACAGACCGTCGATGGGACCTGTGTAGTAGCCGGCTGCCAGAAGGTCGCTCTGGAGGGCTGCGACGTAGTCCGAGACCCACTCCTGGGCCGCGGCCTTGTCCTTGTCGTCGAAGCATCCCGCGTCGGCGAACACCCGCACCCAGGCGACCTGGAGGGCGTACGCAGCCGAGGTGAAGGCAACCCCAGCCTCGGCGATGGGTGTGCTGTCGTTGATGCCTCTCACTGCCTTCGAGAAGTTGTCCTCGGCGGTCCTTGCTGCTTCCACGATTTCGGGATCGACGATCTCGATCTTGACGCCTTCGGTCGAATCTGCCTCGACGGCCTGCTTGAACTTCTCGGCAGAAGCCGCGACCGCATCGCTCGCCGGCTCCAAGGATTCGCCCGCCCCCTTGACCTCACCGACGGTGAGATTCACGTCGGAGAAGAGGCCGCCGTACGTGTCGATGGCCCTGACATATTCCTCGACATCGGAGCAGAACTGGGCTTGTGCAGCGGCGATGTCGATCTCGTCTGCGAACACACCGCATCCTGACAGCAGCACGGCGATCACTGGGATCAGCCACGCCTTGGAGTGGGTCTTCATCATGCGTCCCTTCATGGCCACGGCGTCCTGGTACACCCAGTCGCGGTCGATCCCAGAATACTGCGATCTCGAGAATCGCCAGTGATCATCCACGAGATGACGCGTCCACAATCCCGTACTCGCACCGGTGGTTCGCCAAGTGGCTAGCGGCGCGTCTCACCGTTGTCGGGCATCCACGGCGATTGTGACTTGAGTGGCGAAGAGTGGACCGGCCGTGAGGAAGAAGCGCCACCATGCCCATGGTCGACCTTTGTCGCACTGGTACGATGGTGGAGGCGCGAAGAGCACGGCGACGGTGTGGAGGCCGATTGTCGGGCCGGTCGGTGCGCCAGGGGGTTTTGATGGAAGCGATGAAGGTGCTCGCTCGAGCAGGAGCCTCTGTCCTGGTGGGGGTGCTCGCTCTCCTCGGAACCATGGCGGCGAGATGTACCGACCAGAGTGGGTCGAGTTGGGAGCGGTGCCGGTCGTGGTTGGGTCAGCCGATTCTTGAGTGGCCCGGAGGCGACTTCGCCGTGGTCGTTCCGATTCTGTTCGGACTCGGAGCAGGACTTCTGACGTGGATGGTCCTCAGACACTCTTTCTTGGGGAGACATCCCGAAGAGTGACATCGAGCCTCAGACGGTGCACCGAAGAGTCCGGCGGACGCGCGGGCACGGCGGTGAGATTGCCATCCGTGCGACCGCACCGCCCCTGCCTGCCACATGTCCGAAACCACCACCGCGATGGCGGGAGGGCCACGGCTCCGACGCGGATTTCCAGCAACTACACCCGCACCACGACCTGATACGTTGTCCGTGCTTCAGTTCGCGGACCCCACGACCTCGAGCATCAATCCTCGGATGCGGGTGGTGCGTCGGGCGGTTTCGTTCTCGCTGAGTCCGGAAACGATGTGCGAAAGCGATCGACCAGGCGCGACCAGTTCCTCGATCAGCCGCATCTTGACTTGGTCCCAAGGCGCTCCATCGAAGGAGTCTGGACCAACCCCGCCCGCATACGCAACCTCAAGACAGCTCCAGAGGTCGATCGCATCCCTCTGCTCGTCTCGCGCACTACGCGCCCCACACTTGAGAGCGAGCAGACCGAGCGCGTCTGGCAGCAGAACCTTCGCACGATGCTCGGTTCCGTCGGCGAGCTCGAACTTTGCGTTCACGACGACTGCCGGCCGCGTGAGTGCTTCGGCGAGGCCAGGTACCTCTGTGGTCGAAATCTGGCCCACGAGGACGGTGGAGCGAGCCCGTGATGTGTAGGTCGGGACCAGAATATCAATCGTGGCAGCGATGCCTCTCACCTGCCGTCCCCATCGGTTTCCAGCGTCTCGTTGGTACCCAAGGCTCTCAATCTGCCGGATGAGTCCTGGCTGGGACAGAGCCACCTTCGTTACGCCGAAGTCTGCGTCGCGCGTCGCCCGTTGCGGGAGGTCAAGGGACGCGCGGTTCATGTGCAGCAGAACCGCCATGCCCCCAATCAGTCTGTATTCTGCGGCCCGCTCGTTGAGAACATCGGAAATTTCGGTCACCGCAATCAACGCACCGTCCATCGCCCGCGAGGTGCTGCGGAAACTGAGTTCCGTCAATGGCGGATTTCCTTGTTGACAATTGCCAGCCGGAGTACCGCTGCCGCTTCGCTTCGGTCCTCTCCCCCTAGAGCGAGGAGATCTTGCCACTGTTGGACGGGATCGATGAGTGGTATTCCGTCGACAGAGGCTGGCCATTGTGCGTTTGTCTCCTCGAGCGGGGATGGGAACAGAGTTCGGTCCTCAACGACGCGGACTGTGATTGTCGCGTCGCTCAACCCTTCGGCTCTGACGAACGGCGCTCCTTCCAATCGGATTTGCTCTGTGCAATAGAGGATTCCAAGCGTCGGGTTCCTCCAGGGGGCGATGAGGTCACAACCGATGTCTGCCGAGAAGCCAATTTGGTTCAGTCGGAGCTCCTTGGCAAGGGTCCGTGCCTGCGACATCAGGGGCCGCGGTGAGTACCAGTACCCGTGAGCGCTGACTTTGGGGCTGGCGTGGGTCGCGTACATCTCGAACAACCGGTCGACATCACCCACAAAGCCAGAGGGTGTCCGTTTCACGGCGTCGTGCGCTGCGAGCATCTGCAGAATCTGTACTGAACGCGGCTGACTGATTCCATTCTGTCGCGCTAGCTCGTTGCCGGATACCGGTCCGTCGCGCCAGATGAGGGATCGCACGACCGCCGCGGTTCCTGCTCCCCAGCGTCGCCCGCTTGGTCTCAGTGTGGTTGCTTTCATTCGGACAGGGTATAAGCCTTCTACGCTTCTGGCAAGGAAGGCTTATACCCGCGCAGGGGGTCATGGTGAAATGAGGACCAGATTCGGCGACCAATCGGATCAGATGCCGACCTAGTCTGCGGCGTTTCTCTGTGGCGTGTGCAGGGGGCGATTGAATGGGCCGGCATACGAGCTCATTGGCGATGGCGCCCTCGGCAAGATTCGAACTTGCGACACCCGGTTTAGGAAACCGGTGCTCTATCCCCTGAGCTACGAGGGC
>CAZDIQ010000049.1:0-9662 GCA_964505525.1 uncultured Acidimicrobiaceae bacterium
TGAGTCGATCCACTGGCTCACCGTCTCCAGCGCCTTCTTCGACTCCGGTTGCCAGGGGGCTATGGCTGGCCAGACGTGCATCATTTCGGGGGCGATGACGAGGGTGGCATCGACGCCGTCACGGTCGGCGTTCTCCTTGATGCGGATGGAGTCGGCGAGGATCATCTCGGCGCCACCGGCAAGGATCAGCATCGGGGGGAGTCCGGTGAGATCGGCGTGGATCGGCGACACGAGCGGATTCGAGATCTCGTCGATCTCGCAGTAGTAGTGATTCGGATTCTTGAGTTCCGACAGCGGCAGGTAGTCGGTGCCCGCATTGGTGACGATCGTGTGGGCGCTGTGTGCAAGGTCGGTATAGGGAGAGAACAGCACCGCCCCTCGCGGGAGCACATCTCCGGCATCGCGAAGCGACAGGAGCAACGCAAGCGTCAGCCCACCACCCGCAGAGTCACCGGCGACGATCACATCGGCCGGGTCGACCCCGGAGGCGATGAGCGCGCGATACGACTCGATGGCGTCCTCGACCCCTGCGGGGAACCGGTGGGTCGGTGCGAGTCGGTAGACCGGTGCAAGCGCCCGCGTGTCGGTGGCATCGACAAGACGAGCAACATGCTCACGGTGCGTACCGGGGTTCCCATAGACGTAGGCACCACCATGGAAATACAGGATCGTGGCCCGATCCGCCGTGCTGCCGAGACGGAGGTACTCGTCGGTGCGGTGGCCGCCGAGCGAAGTCCGGAGTATCCGGATCCGACCCTTCAACTCCCTGGGGATCGGCGCGTTCACCCGCAGACCGAATCGGTTGATCCACGGGTCGTCGCGCACGGTCGCCCCGAACGCGATGACGGCGCTCGCGGCCGCAACAAGGATGTCCGTCTTCCACGTCCACGACGGCAGGGTCGGCCCGAGGAGGAGACGGCGGAAGATCCGTCTCGCCACAGCGACTGAGACCAGGAACCACATCCGGATGAGGTTGATGACCGACTTCATACCCCAAAGGTAGGTCGCACCGGTTTGTGACCTGTAAACGAACTCCGTCAATACATTTCAACTCTTCGTGGATTCGCCGCCTTGCGGATCCCACCCCTTTCCAGGAGAGGAACACATGATCTTGCGCGTTCTCGTCGCGCTCGGCGGACTGGCTTTCATATCGAGCGGCGTTGCCGTTCTGCTCTCAGACACATGCAACTCGGTTGTCTGGGGTTCGGGAGGCGGCACTCGTGCCGGTCGATTCTCGGCGACATGCGTCGAGGCCATCGACGTCGGAATGCCACAGGTCACGGCAGCCACGATCGCCATCGGCATCGGAGCGTTGCTCCTGGTATTCAGCGTCGTGCCCGTACTCGTCCGACGGTACTCACACGTAGATGAGCCTGTCGAGGGCTAGTTCCGCACTTTGCCGATCAGGCGAAGCATCTCGATGTACAGCCAGATGATGGTGACCATCAGACCGAAGGCGCCGTACCACTCGAAACTCTTCGGAGCCCTCGCCTCGACTCCGCGCTCGATGAGATCGAAATCGAGCATCAGGTTGAACGCGGCGACGCCGACGATCAGGATCGAGAACCCGATGCCGATCGGACCGCTGTCCCACACGAACGGGACGTTCACACCGAAGAGCGACATCACGATGCTCACGAGGTAGAACAGCGCAATACCCAGGGTGGCACCGATGACGATGCCGCGCAGCTTGTTCGTCACCTGGATCGTCCGGGTCACGAACAGGACGAGCATCACGAAGAAGACGGCAGCGGTCGCGAGGATCGCCTGGAGCACGATCCCTTCGAACTCGATGTCGTACCAGTGACTGATGACGCCGATGACGACACCTTGCGCAAGGGCGTACAGCGGACCGGTGATGATCGCGAGTTGCGGCTTGAACGCCGTCACGAACGCGAGAGCGACGGTACCGATCATCACGAGCCAGAACCACCACGGGAGGCTGGTCGAACCGGTCATCGGATCGACCTGGGACCACCCGTAGGCTCCGGCACCGAGGACCAGGATCAGGAGGAAAGCGGTCTTCGACGAAACGCCGCCGATGGTCATCGGCTCAGCGGTACCGATCTCGAGCGGACCTTGGTACTGACTCAAAGTAGCGTCGGTCGCTCCATCGACAGGAGGCAGCTTTCCGAAGGTCTTTTCGAGTGTTGGATTCGCCATTTGGGAACTCCTGGGTCGCGTCCGCTGCGGTGGAAGATTACCGAAGATAGTCGTGCAGAGCGGTCTGGGATGTGCCTAGCCTCGGCGTATGGCAAATGACGGTGCCACCGACAGCCAACGCCGCCCGATCGTCGACAAACTTGTCGCCGCAGTCCCGTCCGATGTTCCCAAGGAACGCCGGGACATGCTTGAGGCATTCGCCTCCATCTATGTCCGTCGGATTCCCGATTCCGACCTTCCGGACCTGCCCCCCGAGGAGCTGTACGCCGAGATCTCGGACCTGCTCAACTTTGTGAACGAACGCGGCACGGCTCCGTACGCCGTGCGTGTCTTCGAGCCGACGCTCGACAAATGCGGCTACCTGTCGGATGGGACCATCGTCCAGATCGTCGTCGACGACATGCCGTTCCTCGTCGACTCCACAATCGTGCCCATCGGTCGGTCGGGCGTGACGATCGATCGGCATCTCCATCCGCTCATCGGCACGGTTCGCTCCGCATCCGGAGACCTCATCGCGGTCCAACCCGCGCGGACCTCACCGTCGACCGAGAGCGTCCAGTTCTACGAACTCGGCGGACATCTCGACGAAGCACGGCGCGATGCGTTGAAGGTTGAGATCGAGGAGGTCCTCGACGACATCGTGGCCGCGGTCACCGACTTCGGTGCCATGCGAGGCGCGATCGACGAGATGCTCGTTGTCGCCAAGGACAGTGTGACCCGATACGGCTACCAGGAGGTCGACGAGACCGTCGAGTTCCTCGAGTGGCTGCTCGACGACAACTTCGTGTTCCTCGGCTACAAGATCTACGACGTCATGGATGGTGACGATGGACTGATGATCGACGCGAGGGAGGAAAGCGGACTCGGCATCCTCAGGGCGGAGGGCATCGATCCGGGCCCGGTCCCGATGGCTGCCCTTCCGAACTATGTCCAGGATCGCTACTTCGGAGGTGACCTCGTGGTCATCACGAAGACGAACCGTCACGCAACCGTGCATCGGGATGCACGCATGGACTACATCGGTGTCCGCAAGACCAACGAGGAAGGTCGCACCGAGGTCGAATACCGCCTGATCGGACTCTTCACGTCCAAGGCATACATGGCGCTCGCGAGCGAGATCCCCATCCTGAGACGCAAGCTCGCGATGATCATCGACGACCAGGACCTCATCGAGGGCTCGCACGACTACAAGACCCTCGTCCAGTTGTTCGAGAGCTTCCCGAAGGACGATCTGTTCGCGATGTCGGTCACCGATCTCAGCGCCACGCTGGGGGAGCTGCTCGAATCCGAGGACTCCCAGCGCGTACGGCTGTTCGTCCGGAGAGACACGCTGAAACGATCGATCAGCGTCCTCGTGACGGTGCCCCGCGATCGATTCAACGCGGCGCTCCGGGCGCAACTCCAACAGTTGTTCAAGGACGAGTTCAACGCGTCCATGATCGACTATCGGCTGTCGCTCGGTGAATCCGGCGACGCCCGGATCCACTTCACCGTGTGGACGGAGGGAACGCCGCCCATCGAGGTGGACGTCCCGGGGCTCGAGGCGAAGGTACTGGCACTGGCACGGACGTGGGACGACCGTGTGGTCGACGAGCTTGCGAAGGTCGCCGGGGATCACGAGGCGCGACGCCTCGGACACAAGTGGGCTCCGAGGTTCCCTGAATACTACAAGTCGTCGACGGCGCTGCCGTTGGCCGTCGGGGACATCCTGCTGCTTGAGCGTCTTGCCATGTCGGACTTCGACGTCGCCGTCGGCCTCCAGAACGAGGAGGGTGGGGCCAAACTACCCGCTGCCACCGAGCCGCTCACGAGGATCACCGTGTACCGAAAGTCGGGGAAGCTCGACCTGTCGACGATGATGCCACTCATCGAGCATCTCGGGCTGACCGTGGTCGAGGAGGTTCCCACCCGTCTGAAGCAGGGGGACAACACCTTCATCCACGACTTCGGAGTCCTCACCGCCCAGGGAACCCAGGTCGATGTCGATGTCCTCGGCGACCGGATCGCCCACGCCATCGAAGCCGTCCTGCGTGGCGAGGCCGAATCGGATTCCCTCCATCGGCTCCTGACGATGACCGACCTCGTGTACGAGGACCTTGCGATCCTGCGTGCGTACCGCAACTACTGGCGGCTCGTCACGCCGGCCTTCTCGATCGGATACGTGGACGATGCGTTCTCGAGGCACCCGGAGATCTCGGCGAATCTCGTGCGGCTCTTCCAGGCAAGGTTCGGGGACAACCCGGATGAGGCGGCCGAAAGGGACCTCGCAAGGACGATCCGCAAGGCCCTCGACGGTGTCTCATCGCTCGACGAGGACCGGATCCTTCGGGGATTCCTCGGTTTGATTCTCGCGACGGTCAGGACCAACTGGCGTGTCGAGGGTCGTAGGTCGCTCTCGTTGAAGTTCATTTCCCACGAAGTCCCCGAGATGCCCGAACCCAAGCCCGTGTACGAGATCTATGTGTCGGCACCCGAGGTCGAAGGACTCCACCTGCGCGGTGGTGCGGTCGCCCGCGGCGGCATCCGATGGTCCGACCGCCGGGAGGACTACCGCACAGAAGTGCTCGGGCTCATGAAGGCCCAGATGACCAAGAACGTCGTCATCGTGCCGACCGGTGCCAAGGGCGGGTTCGTGATCCGTCGATCGGCCGAACCGGGCCGCCCCACATACGACGAGGTCCGCGACGGCTACTCCATCTTCATCCAGGGTCTGCTCGACATCACCGACACGAGGGTCGGTGATTCGATCAAGCCGCCTGACAACGTGGTCCGCTACGACGGGGACGATCCGTACCTCGTTGTCGCTGCCGACAAGGGCACTGCCTCGTTCTCCGACACCGCGAACGCCATCTCGGCTGAGTACGGATTCTGGCTCGACGACGCCTTCGCATCAGGCGGTTCCGCAGGGTACGACCACAAGGCGCTCGGGATCACAGCGCGTGGTGCGTGGGAGTCGGTGCGCAGACACTTCTTCGATCTCAACATCGATGTCGATACGACGACGATCACGGCGGTCGGCATCGGGGACATGTCCGGTGATGTGTTCGGCAACGGGATGTTGCTCTCGAAGCACCTGAAACTCGTCGCCGCGTTCGATCATCGACACATCTTCATCGACCCTGACCCTGACCCTGCGGTGTCGTGGGAGGAGCGGAGGCGAATCTCCCTCATCCCGAGATCGTCGTGGGCCGACTACAACGCCGAACTCATCTCCAAGGGTGGCGGTGTCTTCGATCGCACGCTCAAGACCATCGACCTGACCGACGAGATGCGCTCGGTCCTCGATACGACGGCAGAGACCTTGAGCCCGACCGAGCTCATGCGAACGGTCCTCAGGGCGCCGGTCGACCTTCTGTGGAACGGCGGGATCGGGACCTACATCAAGGCGAAATTCGAAAGCAACGAACAGGTCCAGGACAGGGCGAACGACGCCATCCGCATCAACGGCAGGGACCTGAGGGTCCGGGTCGTCGGGGAGGGTGGCAACCTCGGTGTCACCCAGGACGGACGGATCGAGTTCGACCGGTCGGGCGGCCACATCTTTGCCGACTTCATCGACAACTCGGGTGGCGTGCACGCTTCCGACCGGGAGGTCAACCTCAAGATCCTGCTCGGGATGGCCGAAGCCGCAGGCAAGATCACACGTGCCGAGCGCGACGAGATCATCATGTCCGTATCGGACGACGTCGTAGCGAAGATTCTGTATGACAACTTCCTCCAGGCGCAGATCCTCTCGCAGGAGGCGGCGTCCTCGCCGATCACCATCGAGCAGTACGGGGATCTGATGGATCGGCTCGAGCGGGACGGGTTGCTTTCCCGCGACATCGAGTTCCTCCCATCGTCCGAGGAGATGCTCCAGCGTGGTCGCGACGGTACGGGCATGAGCAGGCCCGAACTCGCCGTGCTCCTTGCGTACTCGAAGCGCTACCTCACCGATCTCCTCGTCGCCTCCGATCTCCCTGACGACCCCCACTTCGAGGCCGACCTGTACGCCTACTTCCCGAAGTCGGTCGCAGAGCGGTTCCCTGACGAGATCGCCCAGCATCCCCTTCGCAGGGAGTTGATCTCGACGATCGTCGCAAACCAGGTCCTGAACGCACTCGGATCGACCTTCTACTCGAGGATGCGCACCCTGACCGGCGATTCGGCCGCGAGGATCGTCCGTGCATTCCGGGCGGCAAGGGCGATCACCGGTGCCCCGAAGCGCTGGGGCGACATCGAGGCGCTCTCAGGGAAGGTGTCGCCCGATACGTACCGGAAGCTGCTGCGTGACGTCGATCTCCTCGTGTCCATCGTTGCTCGTTGGTATCTCAACCGACCCGAGACGCCGTCGACGATCGACGATGAGATCGCCCTGTCGAAGGTGCACTTCGAGGAACTGTCCGAGGGTATGCCCACGCTCGACCCGGCGGAGTGGCGCCAGCCGTATGACGCAGTCGTCGACCTCATGGTCGAGCAGGGCGTGCCCCGAGAGATCGCCGTCCGCCACGCCTACCAACGTGCCTTGCGCAGGGCTCCCGACATCATCGACCTCGCCCTTTCCCATGACCGCGACGCCATGGAGGTGGCGGCGATCTACACGCGGGTGAGCCTCGAGTTCAGGGTCGACTGGCTCGAGCGACAGGTCCGCGACCTCCCGGGTACGACGACGTTCGAGCGTCTGGCGGCGGAGTCGCTCCGAGACGACCTGCAGCAGATGCGCCGCGATGTGGTCGCCATGATCCTCGACGAGTGCGATGGTTCGCTCGATACGCACTATGAACGATTCCCTCGGATGGTCCCGCGCCGTGACCGCCTGTTCGCCTGGCTCGAGCGTGACGGGGTGACGGATGTCTCCGCGGGTCTGATCGCGGTGCGGCGATTGGCCCAGATCGCCCAGGGTCGATAGCCGGTCCTCCCCGCCGACGGCCAGCCGGTTTCGTCCTGTCAGGTTCGCAGTGGGTTCTCGTGGATTTTCTAGCAAACAACCGTTCGTTTGTTATGATGGGCGCTTGAGGAGGCCCCATGACTGATGTCCAGACCGAATTCGACCGCATCATCGCGGCAGATGAGAAGATCGAGCCACGTGATTGGATGCCCGATGGGTATCGCAGCACGCTGATCCGCCAGATCGCCCAGCATGCCCATTCGGAGATCATCGGGATGCAACCCGAGGCGAACTGGATCACCCGGGCACCGACCCTCCTCCGCAAGGCGATCCTCATGGCCAAGGTCCAGGACGAGGCCGGCCACGGTCTCTACCTCTATTCCGCGGCAGAGACGCTCGGCATCACACGGGACGAACTCCAGGAACTCCTCCACTCGGGTCGCCAGAAGTACTCGTCCATCTTCAACTACCCGACGCTTTCGTGGGCGGACATCGGTGCGATCGGGTGGCTCGTCGACGGGGCAGCGATCGTCAACCAGATCATGCTGCAGGGCACGTCGTACGGTCCGTACTCGCGGGCCATGGTCAGGATCTGCAAGGAAGAGAGCTTCCACGCACGTCAGGGCTACGCCATCTTGATGGAGCTCTCGAAGGGCACCGACGAGCAGAAGGCCATGGTCCAGGATTCGCTCGACCGATGGTGGTGGCCGTCGCTCATGATGTTCGGCCCACACGACAGCGATTCCACCCACACCGAGCAGTCGATGGAGTGGAGGATCAAGCGGATCTCGAACGACGACCTGCGTCAGATGTACATCGATCAGACCGTTCCCCAGGCCCACTACCTGGGTTGCACCATCCCGGACCCCGACATGTATTTCGACGAGGAGTCGGGACATTGGAAGGTCGGCGAGATCGATTGGGACGAGTTCTGGGCCACTGTCAAGGGCAATGGCCCTGCGAACCGCGAGCGCATGGCACACAAGAAGAAGGCCTGGGAAGACGGCGCCTGGGTCAGAGATGCCGCCGCCGCGTACGCCGCCAAACAATCCGCACCCGCCATGCAGGTCGCCTGAGGAGAACCATGAGCTACGACGTACCCATCATCCCCGGCGAGACTCCCGACGAGGTCAAGCCCGGTGGTCACGCAAACGGCTGGCAACTGTGGGAGGTCTTCGTCCGCCCTCGCCGAGGTCTCTCGTACACCCATTGCGGGTCGCTGCATGCCCCCGATGCCGAATCCGCGATGCTGAACGCCCGAGACGCATACACACGCAGAGGCGACACGGCAGCGCTATGGGTCGTGCCGTCGAGCGCCATCCACGCATCGAGCGACCCGACGGTCATGTTCGACCCCTCCGACGACAAGCCGTACCGACACCCGACCTTCTACGAGATCCCCGAAGAGGTCGGTCAGCTATGACAACGACCACCGACACGAGCGAGAAGGTCGCGTTCCTGATCCGTCATGCCGACGACAATCTGGTGATCGCCCAACGACTCGGCGAGTACATCTCGAAGGCTCCCGATCTCGAGCTCGACATCGCGGTTGCCAACATCGGTCTCGATCACCTCGGCGTTGCGATGCACCTGTACGACTACGCCGCCGAACTCGAGGGCGATGGCGCGACTCCCGACAAGTACGCGATGCTCAGGACCGAGCGCGAGTACACGAACGTGTTGCTCGTCGAACAACCGCAACCCGACTTCGCTTATCTGATCGCAAGGTCATTCTTCTTCGATGTGTACCAGACGATGTTGTGGGAGCGTCTGGCGACGTCGGGCGATGAACGCCTTGCGGGAATCGCCGAACGTGCGCTCAAGGAGGCGACCTATCACCTGCGCCATTCGACCGCTTGGGTCGTGAGACTCGGCGACGGTACCGACGAGAGTCACGAGCGGATGCAGCGAGCCATCGACGACACCTGGCGGTTCACGGGTGAACTGTTCGAGCAGATCGACGGCTGGGGACCCGATGTCAGCCAGGACCGTGATGCATTCACTGATGCGGTGGTGCGGGTGCTCGAAGAGGCGACGCTGACTCTGCCCGCCGACCCGTATCAGGCGACCGGCGGACGATCGGGTATGCACTCTGAGCACCTCGGTCACATGCTCACGGAGATGCAGTGGATGGAACGCAGCTATCCGGGGGCATCGTGGTGACAACGGCGCTGGCACCCACGGTTGACGACCTGTACCGGATGCTCGACGTCGTCGTCGACCCGGACATTCCGGTCCTGACCATCGCCGAGATCGGCATCCTCAGGGATGTGACCGTCCGTGGCGACCACGTCGAAGTCGGAATCACTCCGACGTATTCGGGTTGCCCCGCCCTTGCGGTGATGGAGGAGGACATCAAGTCCGCCCTCGCCGACAACGGTGTCGACGACGTCACGGTCGTCGTCAGGCAGTATCCGGTGTGGACCACCGAATGGATGAGCGACACCGCGAAGGAGAAGCTCAGGACATTCGGGATCGCCCCGCCCGATTCGATCCTTGCGATCGTGCCCGAGGTGTTGTGCCCGCGATGCACGTCCGACGGAGCGGCGAAGGTGTCCGAATTCGGATCGACCTCATGCAAGTCGTTGTGGGTCTGCACGACATGTGGCGAGCCTTTCGACTACTTCAAGGC
>CAZDIQ010000049.1:9762-14920 GCA_964505525.1 uncultured Acidimicrobiaceae bacterium
ATCAAACATCTCTCGGGAGGATCGTTCTCATCCTTCGTCCATGGGTCGCTCTCGGTCGGTGACGCGATCGAGGTCACACCGCCAACCGGGGAGTTCGTCCTCGACCCAAACCCGGCCAACGCCAATCACTATGTGGCTCTCGCCGCGGGAAGCGGAATCACGCCGGTCCTGTCCATGATCCGGACCGTTCTCGAGATCGAGCCCGACAGCACGTTCACGCTGGTGTACGGAAACCGCACCGGGCAATCGGTCATGTTCCTCGACGACCTTGACGAGCTCAAGGGCCGGTACCTCGACCGGTTCATGCTGTTCCATGTCCTGAGCCGCGAGTCGAACAACATCCCGATCCTCGAGGGCAGGATCGATGGACCGAAGATCGAAAGGATGCTCGACACCGTCATCGACGCGAGCTCCGTCACCGGTTGGTACCTGTGCGGTCCGCGAGGGATGGTCGAGGATGCCCAGCAGGTCCTGAGGGATCGGGGTGTGCCCGACGCAGACATCCACGACGAGCTGTTCTTCGCAGGCGAGGTGACGGCTTCGATGACTGCCGAGGACGATGTCGTCGGGTCGACCGTCAAGTTCACGCTCGGGGGTCGCACGTCGACCGCCAAGGTGGCACCGGGCGGAAAGCCGATCCTCGACCACGTGCTGGCGATCCGTCCGGACGGTCCGTTCTCGTGTCGCTCCGGTGCGTGTGCCTCGTGTCGGGCGAGGGTCATCACGGGGGAGGTGACCATGGATCGCAATTGGAGCCTCAGTTCCGACGAGGTTGCGTCCGGGCAGATCCTCACATGTCAGGCGCATCCCGTGAGCGACCTCGTCGAATTGACGTACGACGTATGAGCAGGCTGACGCGTGACGACATCGTGATTGCTGCGGGCAAGCGTTTCGGCGCCTACGGATATCACGGCACATCGATGCGCGACCTCGGTGAAGATCTCGGGATCCTGGGTTCGTCGATCTATGCGCACGTCGGGGGGAAGCACGAGCTGCTCGTCGCGGTGGTCGAGCGTGCGGGCGTCTTGTTCGACGCCTCGGCCGAAGCCGCAACCGCGCTCGAGCTCGATCCGGTGGCGACGTTGCGTGCGCTCATCGCGGGACATATCGACGTGCTCGTCGACTACGCGCCGGAGGCAGCAACGTTCCTCAACGAGGCGGTCTTCCTCGAACCCGAGGATCGTGCACGCGTGACCAAGGCGCGCGACGAGTATGAGGCGGTCTTCCGTGCGACGATCAGGCAGGGGATCGAGGATGGTGCGTTCAGATCGGATGTCGATCCGAAGCTCTCGGGCATCTACATCCTGTCGGTGCTCAATGCAACGCTCCGGTGGTACAAACCCGATGGCGGGCTTGATCGCGGTGAACTCGCCGACGACATCCACGGGTTCGTTGTCCGCGGTATCGCTGCGGCGTAGGCCGGCGTCGGGGAACGGTACGCTCGGGGCTCCTTTCGCACGAGGAGGGAGCCGTCATGGAACCGATCGATGTGGTCACGCTTGCGTTGCGACTCACCCTGGGGGTTGTCATCCTTGCACACGGTGTCAAGCACGCCCGCGGACGGGTGAAGACGACGAGGTGGTTCGGGTCGATCGGTTTCCGGTCGCCCGGTTTGCAGTGGTTCGCCTCGACAGCGACGGAAATCGGCGTCGGCATCCTGTTGATCGTCGGTCTCGGGACGTCTCTCGCGGCTGCCGGCTTCATCGGTGTGATGACTGTCGCCTTCGTCAGTGTGCACAGGAAGGCAGGGTTCTGGATCACGGCTCGGCCCGACGAGGGCTATGAGTACGTGTTGGTGGCGGCCGTTGCGGCCGCGTCACTCGCGATGCTTGGCTCGGGAGCGGTCTCGGTGGACGACGCGATCGGCATCAATGATCAGCTTGACGGATGGGTGGGGCTTGCGTTGGCCCTGGGCGGTGTCGGCGTGGCCGCGGTGCAGCTCGCCATCTTCTTCCGTCCTGGTGAGATCGAGTCACACGACTGAGACCTACCGGCGCGACGTCCCGTAGTTCATGTTGCGGAGTCGCTCTTCAACCGTCTTGGCGTCGTCCTCGTGGACGGTGTCCTTGGAGAGGATCATGCGCATGCGGTTGCTCACGACATCGTCGTGTTCGCGATCTCGGCGTCTCTCGTCGCTGCCCCGTTTGAAAAGTTTCATGGTTGCTGTATCGGAGAATAGAACGCGGAACTTGAGTCGACTGGGAAATGTTCGCTTGTCGGATCAGTCGCGCTGGGTCGGTTCGCTGTCGATGCGTTCCACGAGTGCGGAGCCGTCCCGTTGCAGGGTTGCCACCAACGCGAAATCGAACCGGTCGACGTCCAAGCAGAGGTCGACATCGTCCGGGTGCGACCATGGGGATGCGAGGAGCCGTCGTGCAGAATCGGACAGACGAACGGTTTCGGCTGTCTCGAATGCGGCTGTCGTGAGTGTGGTGGATGGCTCTTGGACGGCCTGGGTGATGAAATCGGCTGTGAGGTCGTCCTCGATGTTCGGTTCGGTTCCGAACCTCCCACTTGCCACGAGGGTGACCTCGTCGGCTGCTCTGACCACACGTGCCGTTGCCGATGCAACGACAAGGCTCGCGGGATGGACGGAGGTTGCGTTGGGGGACGCAAGGGCGGCCAGGACGCATCGCGTTCCTGCGGACGTGCGCTGTATCAGCGTCCGACCGGCCAAGTCAGCCTCGAGGATCTCGGCGGGCGAGTTGCCGAGACCGAAGTCGCTCGGGGTAACGCCTTTGTCCTCGCCACAGAGCAGTGCGGTCGGATGCTGGTCCTTCAGGGCGCGGGCTTGGTCGAGTGTGGCAACGAGATAGTGTCGTCCGACGCCACCGGCGTGTGCGAACGCCGCTGTCGTGAACGCACGAAACGTGTCGATGACCACCGTCGTGCCGATCGCCTCCTCGGCGCCAGAAAGCCCCTGCATTCGATGCAATCTCATGGAACCAGTCTTGCACGGGCGTGAAACCCGATGGTCAGGGTGTGATCGCCATCGTGTGTGTGGCTCCGGGTTCGGAAGTTGGTTGGAATCCGATGGTTCGATAGAACAGATCGGCCTGGCCGTTCGTCGTTGTGAGTCTGACCCGTGTGAAGGGGGTCGGCGTGGCGAGACACACGTGGACGAGACGGGAGGCGACACCGGTGCGCCGATGTTCCGGAAGAACATAGAGGTGGCGAAGGCGGCCGAGGGTCGGATCGTCGGCGTAGGGGTCGACATTGATGCCGCACACTCCCACCGGTCCGTTCACACCGCTTGCGATATGGAACGACTCTCCGATCTTGTCGAATCGGTTCGCACCGGAGTCCCACTCGTCGAGGGTCCGATGCAAGAACGCGAATCCTTCCTCCGCCGCCCGATCGGCGAGGTCTCGGATGGCGGGCGTATCGGGCCCCAAGGCGCGCACGATCTTGAGCATCCGTCCAACCTACCCGGGCGGGTCGATCGGCACATCGGTGCGGCCGAAGGTTGGGAAAAGATGCTCTACATGGCTCTTGCCCGCGGCTGAGGTTTCCGTATCTTGGAAGAGGATGCGGAACCGTGTTGTATGTGCGTTGTTGGTTCTCGCCTGTGGGGCGGGTTGCACCACGTTGTCCGATACGACGGCGACGACACCGACGACGACACTGGCGACGTCAACGACACCCGCGACTTCTTCGACCACCACGCTCTCCACGGTTCCCGAAACCACCACCACCCTCGACCGTGTGTCTGAGATCGAAGCCCTCTTCCTCGACCTCGAGCGCCGACGGCTCCAGGCCATCCTTGACCAGGACGAGGCGGCCTACCGCGCCGTCTTCGCCAACGAGTACTACGAACAGGAGAGCATGATCGTCTTCGAATCGGTCGAGGTCCTCGACCCGGAAATGGCCAGATTGAGTATCTCAGAGGTGTTTGTTGATGCACCCGAATGCATTGCTGTCTTCGGCGTTGCTGACTTGACGGGAGCAACAGTTGGCGGTGGGGCAAGTGGCCGCGAAAGGGTGTTGGAACGACACGACGGTGGTTGGGGATTGAGTTGGGTTGGATCGGGGTGGAGATGCGACGGTCAGCATCCTTTGCAGCCCTGACGATTCTGCTGGCGGCGTCGGCGGCACCGATGGCAGTCGCTGCAGAGGTGTGCTTCTATGACCCGATCGATGGCTTGCTCGTCTGCGAGGACGATGGGGTGATCACGGATCCGGGGACGCCTCCGACCGACCCGAGGTTTGTGCCCGGGTCGGGTGGGTTGCGGTATCTGTATCAGGCGACCGATCCGGTGATCGGGGACTGCTACTACTGGTCGAATGTCCCCGGTGGTCTTGATGCATGGGATCCGGCGAACGATGCGGCAGTCATCGGGATCGTCGTCGGTACGCCCGAATGCCCTGGTGTGGCCGGGGTCGATCCGGAGGTGCGGGCTTGGGAGATTTTCCGGTCGTGGTCACTCGACTTGCCTGAGCCATCGCTGCAACCCTCCGAACACGGGATCACGGGTCTTCCGAGCTTCCTCGCAACGAACCACCCTCCTGCAATCACCCACACCGAGGTGCTTCCCGACGGTCGGGTCCTTGAGGTGCGGGCCGATGTCGTCCGCCTCGACGTCTCATGGGGTGACGGGGATGCAGAGGTCTACGCACCAGAACTGGCGATTCCGTACCCCGACGGTGGTGTGTCGCATCTGTACACGCTCAAGACCTGCACCGCCGACTACCGGGCGAACCACCCCTCAGGCGGGCTGTGTCACCCGACGCTCGACGTCTACGAGATCGTCGTGACCTTCGAGTGGGGAGGTTCGTATGCCGTTGACGGGATCTGGGACGATCTCGGGATATTGACACGAACCGCCACGGTGGCCTACGACGTCGATGAGGTCCGAGGCGTACCGGTTCCGTAGGCTCCTGAACCATTCTGTGGGCTGGGGAGTACATATGTACAGCCTTCAGCTCACAGCTTTCAGCCTTCAGCTCACAGCCTTCAGCTCACCGCTGACAGCTCGGCACCGGGGTTCGATGTCGGTTCGTTCGGGAGCGAGCGCAGCGAGCGTCTCGGTGCTTATCGGGATTCGGGTTTCGGAAAGCAGAAAGCGGAAAGCGGAAAGCGGAAAGCGCTCTTGATTCCGTTCCGTGGGAGACGTCGGCGCTAGCGGGTGAGAGCTCTTGTGAGGTCGCGTTCGGTGAT
>CAZDIQ010000050.1:0-3210 GCA_964505525.1 uncultured Acidimicrobiaceae bacterium
ATGAGCTTCACGCACACGAGAAGAACCGTTGCTGCAATCGCGGCGGTTGCAACGGCAAGCAACCACCACACGAGTTGGATATCCATCTGTGGGATGCATCGGCACGTCGTGCGGATCCATTGACGGTTTCCGTATGGAACGCCAGCCGATCAACCGAGGATGCGGTCGATCCTCGCTTTGAGCTCCGCCGGGCTGAACGGCTTCCGCACGTAGTCGGCCGCACCTTCGTCGAGCGATGTGACCACCGCGTGGTGATCGTCGACGCCCGAGAGAAGGACGACGGGGAAATCCAGACCCTCCGCACGCCATGTCTGGAGGACATCAATGCCCTTCACACCAGGCATCAGCTGGTCGAGGATCGCAAGGTCAAGGCTGCCCTCCCGACCGACATCGAGCGCTGCCGGTCCGTCGGCAGCTTCGACCACATCGTGTCCGTCTGCCTGGAGGTGCCGCTTCACGAGGAGCCTGATCGCCGCCGAATCGTCCGCTATGAGAATGCGTGCCATGGGTGCATTCTGGCATCGAACGACCGGTACCCGCCCTTGAGCATGCCCGAGACGGTGTTGTTCAGACTCCCGTGCCCGTGAAGGGCCACATCGGGGGATCCGACACTTCAGCCATGATCCTCGCCGCTGTGGCATCGTCTTCGCTGTGCGCTGCCGCCAGTTCGGCTTCCGCCAGCTGCGTGTAGGAAGCGATGGAACGCTCGATCTGTGACGATGTCCAGCCGAGAAGCGGGGCGATGATCCCCGAGACCTCGTCGAGGACATCGATGCCGTGGCGTGGGTACTCACGGTCGATCCGGGTCCGGCGTCTCAGGACATCCTCGAGATCGAGTGCGCCTTCGTGGGTGACCGCATGTGCGATCTCGCAGCGGACATGCTGCGGTGCACTGGCGAGCGGTTTCGCCATCGACGGATCGGCCCGACACAGTTCCACAAGCTCGCTCACCCGCGACCCGTACCGACGGCTCAGCCGATCGCGCAGCGCTGGATCCCAATCGAACTCCTCTGCCCACTCGCCCATCAGACGCTCAAGGCTCGCAAGATCCTCAGCTCCCACGACCTGGACGGTCTTTGTCACCGATGGCATCGATCGGGACCGTGCTCCGATGGCGATGTCGACCGCGTCCTGCGCCATGACCCGATAGGTCGTGAGCTTGCCACCTGCGATGACCGTGAACCCAGGGAAAGGAGTGGCCACCGTGTGCTCGCGCGACACCTTCGATGGCGCATCGCCGAGGTTCCCAGCAGGCTGGAGCAGCGGTCGCAGCCCTGCCCATGTCCCGATCACATCGGAGCGGTCGATCGGGGAGGCAAGAACCGTGTTCACCTCCCCGATGAGGTAGTCGATGTCGGCTCCGGTCGCCACCGGTCGGCGCTGATCGCCGTGCCACGGGGTGTCCGTCGTGCCGATGACCCAATGGTTGTCGGACGGGATCGCAAACAGGACGCTCGTGGGGGTCTGGAGGATCAGGGCGGCGTCGCCGTCGATCCGATCCCTGCGCACCGCGATGTGTGACCCCTTGCTCGCCAGCACCGCAAGGGCCGCACGGGCGTCGAGCATCGACTCCGTGTCCTCTGTCCACACGCCCGTTGCGCTGATGACGTGCCTCGCCCGCACCTCGAACACTCGCCCTGACTCGATGTCGACGACGCTTGCTCCGTTCACCGCTCCGGACTCGTCCGTCGTCAGCTCAACGACCTTGGCGCGTGCAACCGCCGTCGCCCCGTGTTTGCACGCGGTTCTCACAAGGCTGACCACGAGTGCAGCATCGTCGACCTTCGCATCCCAGTACTCGATGGACCCGATCAGAGCGTTGCGTGCAAGGTCGGGGAACCGCTTCAGGGTCGCCTTGCGGCTGAGGTGTCGGTGCCACGGGAGCGCCCGCGGTCCCGGGCGGAGCGCGGCCATGAGGTCGTAGAGCAGGATGCCGGCGCCGATGAACAGCCGCTGCCAGATCCTGTGTTTGAGTGGAAAGAAGAACGACTGGGATCGCACGAGGTGCGGGGCCGTGGTGGACAGCAGTGTGTCGCGTTCGTGGAGCGCCTCCCAGACAAGTTTGAAGTCGAGGATCTGGAGGTATCGCAGGCCACCGTGGACCAGGTTGCTCGATCGGCTCGATGTCCCCGACGCCCAATCATCGATCTCGAGGATGGCCGTGCGCAGCCCCCGGGTTGCCGCGTCCACAGCCGTACCGGCACCGGTGATCCCCCCACCGATGACAAGGACATCGAGGGGATCGCCATCGGAGGTGGCCGCGAGCTCCTCGATCGCGGCGGATCGACCTTCTGGCGACAATCGATCTGATCCCACTGGGCGTGTCCTCGCTGCAGATTTCGAACCCTGACTTGCGACCATCATCCCCGCAAGCGGCCACTGTGACAACTCGCGAGCGACGCCTGTCACGTCTCGACAATGTCGACCATGGTGGTCGCGGAACCTGCACTTGCGGTATCGTCGTGCCGGCTTGCGATGGGCGGTCGAGTCGATAGGAGACGTTTTGCTCGCACAGGCCGTCGGCGGAATCCGGAAGTCGCTCTCCCGTGACACCATCCGTTCTGACGCCATGTCAGGCTTCGTACTCGGGGTCGAGAGCGTGCCGGATGGCCTTGCAAGAGGATTGCTCGCAGGCGTGAACCCGGTCTTCGGGCTGTACGCCTACATGGTCGGGACCATTTCCGGGGCCTTCGCGACGAGCTCCGTCTTCATGGCGGTCCAGGCGACCGGCGCAATGGCGATCATCGTGGCCGACATCGACGCTGTGCACCAGGGCGACCAACCCGAGCGAGTGCTGTTCACACTCTCCATCGTCACCGGTGTGGTCATGCTCGCTGCCGGAATCTTCAAGCTCGGGACGCTGCTGCGGTGGGTCTCGAACCCGGTCATGGTCGGGTTCATCAATGCGGTCGGGGTCAACATCATCCTCGGGCAGCTCGACAACTTCACCGGCTACCAGGCAGAAGGTGCCAACCGGATCGCAAAGGCGATCAATCTGCTGTTCAATCTCGGTCAGGCGCACCTGCCGACGATCCTCGTCGGTGTGGCGACGATCGTGTTGATCGTGGTGTTGGAACGGACACGGCTTCGGGCACTCGGTCTCGTCGTCGCCGTGGTCATCACGTCGATCGTCGGATCGTTGTTCGGATGGGAAGTGCTCAAACTCGCAGACATCGCCGACATCCCCACCCGACTCCCCCTACCGATGCT
>CAZDIQ010000050.1:3310-14667 GCA_964505525.1 uncultured Acidimicrobiaceae bacterium
GGTCTCCTGATCGTGATCGGTTTCAGGACCATCAAGCCGGACGACATCCAGTCGATGATCCGCACCGGCAAGACGCAGGCGACGGTCATGCTTGTCACCTTCATCCTCACCATGATGATCCCCCTTCAGAACGCGGTCCTCGTCGGCATCGGGATCTCGATCATCCTCTACATCTTCACCCAGTCGAATCAGGTCAAGGTGAAGCAGTGGGTCTTCGAGGACGGTGGAAACATCCGTGAGACGGATCCACCGGCGACGGTCGGAAGCAACGAAGTCATCGTTCTCCAACCCTATGGCAGCTTGTTCTTTGCAGCCGCCCAGACATTCGAGCAGCAACTTCCCGAGGTCACACCTTTCACGGAGAATTCGGTCGTGGTGCTGCGCCTACGGGGCAAGAGCGACATGGGCACGACGTTCATGGAGGTGTTGAGTCGCTACGCCATCAAACTCGCGGGGGCGGGTGGCAAGCTCGTGTTGGTCGTCTCGGACCCGAAGATGGTGCGCCAGTTCGGGGTCACGGGTGTGACGATGGCCGTCGGCGAGGAGAACATCTACACATCAGACGAATGGCTCGGTCGCACCACCAGACGCGCCTGGTCCGAAGGTCTCGACTGGGTAGAAGCCAACCAGGCGGAGCGATCGTGAACGGTCGAACGGAGCATCGCGGGCAGCAATAGATGATGGATTATGGATGGTGGAGTCACAGATGACAGAGGACAGATGACAGAGGACAGACGCGGTTGGCAGATCGAGCCACCGAGCTCCGAAGGAAGCCTCCAGCATGGGAGCGCCATTTGTTCGTGTTTCGCTCAGCCAGTTGGGGGACGGGTGGTGATGATTGTGGGTTCGTAGATGGCGTGACTGATCCGGGTACCCGGTGGAATGCCGAGGATTGGATCGCCGTCGTTGTCGATCCTGATCTCTTCGATGAGGTGTCCCTCGCTGTTGAGAGTGAACATCTTGGTGGTGTGTTCGGGATTGGTCCAACTAATCGAGAACATCGTCTGTCCTGGCGACTCGTCTTCGATCGTGAGGTCGAGGCCCGCGATCACTGCGATGGCGGCAGCCCGAAGGGCCGGTGATGGCCCCACCTCTCGGATGAGGTCGAGTGCCTTTTCGAGGATGTCGACATCCTTGGGTCGCTCCGAGTCTTCCCTGATGAGTCCGACGATGACGTCGCGCAGCTCCGCGGGGTCCGTCGGCCAGGTGCGTTCCATGAGGATGCTGGTCGTGTTGCTCAGTGTCTCGGTCACGGTTTGACCGACCTCGTCGAACAAGTCGTACCCCGCTGCGTAATAGTCGACTTCATCCGCCTCACGGAAGAACATCGGTTCTCCGACCGTCGTGATGATCTGAGCTACGCCTTCTTGAGAAATCCAGTTCTGACGGTCCTTCGGGATCAGGTAGGCAATCCTGGTGGAGCGGTGGGGAAAAGGTTCAAGTCCCGTGACGCCGAGGTCGGTGCGCCGACTGCTGGTATACGCGTATTGGCCCTCGGGGATGGCCAGGGGGTCCATTTGCTCGGCGGCCCGGGCGATCTCGAGCAGAACCCCTTGGGCCGGTGGGGGTCGGAGCGAGGACGCGGCGACGAAACCGACCACCAATGCAGCAACCGTGGCGACCGAGGTCGCAGCAAGCACCAGTCGCCGTCCAATTGGAGTCCGGTTGTCGCCTGTGGTGGCGCGCGTGTACGCCTGCCACGCCCGCTCGCGATCACCGGCACTCGGCGACGGGTCGCCGGCGAGCCGCCTCAGTGTCTGATCAATGGGATCTTCGTCGTAGTCGTCCATGGTCTCGGTCTTGTCTCGTCCTCGTGATGTCAGTCGGTTGTTTGTCGCAGGTGTCCAAGTTGTTCGCGCAGAAGGCGGCGGGCGTTGGCGTGGCGCGATCGCACGGTTCCCATCGGGATCCCCAGGGCTTCGGAAATCTCGAGATACGTGAGCTGCTCCACAGCGGCCATGAGGATGACGTTGCGGTCACCCACCGAAAGCTTGGCCAGGGCGGCGTTGATTGCTTGCCTGTCTCCTTGACCCGCAACGTCGTCGATGAGCCGGTCCATGTCCTCGTCCACAGACGCCTCAGCCGTCCCGAGCACGAGGCTGTCGAGACGGTCGCGGCGCCGGATGCGGCGGATGTGGTCGCCGATGATGTTCGTGGCAATCCCGTACAGCCACGGCCGAGCCAAAGCACGACCGGTGTCGTAACGTTTCCGCGCTCGGAACGCTTGGACGAACACCTCGGACGTCAGATCGGGTGCCATCTCGCGTCCGGCCCGCCTGGCCACGTATCGATAGATGGTGTCGTGGTACCGATGGAAGATCTCTCCGA
This sequence comes from uncultured Acidimicrobiaceae bacterium, assembly GCA_964505525.1. Lineage (GTDB taxonomy): Bacteria > Actinomycetota > Acidimicrobiia > Spongiisociales > UBA5794 > UBA5794. The sequence continues at coordinate 5,639 of CAZDIQ010000050.1, forward strand.
ATGCATCGGGATCGTCGATCGAGCGAGCGATCACTTCGGCGTCGGATCCGGAGTCCATACCGTGACGGTACTCGCCCACCACTAGCGCACACAGAACGTGGTCAAGGGTGATAGGAGACCGACTTGGCCATGTTGTTAAGTGTGACCAGATTGTCGGTCGTCCCGACCCCAAAGGTGTCCTCGTATAGCCCCGTCTTTGATGGACCTTCCCAATGCCGAAGACGCGCACAGCCATTCCACGACGACGATATCCGGTTTTCCCATGTCGGACCGGTGTTCCAGTGCCCTCCCGTGCACGAGCTGCCGACAATGCTGATCGAGGAGCCGGTTCCAGAGGCGCCGTCGAAGTGGGTGCCGAGCGTGAACGACGCAAGAGTCGAAAAGACGAGCCCATCGCCGAGCCCCCCCGACGACGGGACGTTTCTCGACAGCCGCATAGTTCGACCGCTCGCATCCTGCAACGCCTCTGCGAGAGTTGGGTAGCAGCGGGCTGGGCCCGTCACCAGTTCACCATCTTCAAGCGTGTCGACGACATCGACCACGCAATGAGTCTCAGTTGCGGCAGACGCGGGCCAGGTAACGAACACGGTTGTGACAAGTGTCAATGCCGCAATTGCGAGCGCGCTTCGACTGCTATGCATGGTGTACCTCCATCGATGACCATTCACAGAGTTGTTTGTTGCGTGTCGAGAAAAAGTTCGCGGCTGAACCGGATCGACCTGACAGACAAACAACATGAGACGGGCGGACGGCGTGTGATGGCGACCCTCCATCGGTGACACCACCGCCTTCCGCCCGTCCACAGCCATATCCGCCGCGAGATGTGTGTCAAGGTTCGCTCCCGGCTGGAACCGCGAGAATCCAGTCTGCGGTTCAAGATCGTGCGGTTGGCGGAAGGGGGTGCCGGACAGCCAGTCTGATGTCATCGACCGAACGGTAGAGCCGGACCCGCCCTGGCAGTATCCCAGCACTCGTTCGCCGCGGTCATCTCCTGAGGCGTGGCCATGGCCAGCATCTGGTATGCCTGAAGCACGTCGTCATACGAACCCGTGCCATCAATCTGGCCGGGGAAGAGTCTGTCGCCACATGCCACGATCCGGAGCCTGAACAACTCCAGTTGGTGATCGGTCTCAGGATGTGTCCGCTGAAATGCGATGAGAATCGCGTCGAACGGGTCCCTGCACGACGTCAACTTTCGCGTTCCTTCATCCGGATCAGTCCCGACCGCGACGTCGAGGGGGGTTACCGTACTGCGAGACAGATCGAACCGAATCGTCCCAGAGAAGCCGAAGTTCTCCATACAAGCGATGTACTCCGCAAACGCCGCCTCCACGTCTGCAGCCTCCGTGCCCACTCCGATCGGTACCGTCGCAGTGGGAATCGACGACGCCGAAGTATTGCCGCCGACCACCACATCTGCGGCAGGGTCCGCGCTGCGGGTAGTACACCCGCCCACAACCAAGCACGCAGCCAGAACGAGTTGGAATGTCCTGAAAGTACTCATCACAAGTCCAGCCCGAATCCCCACTCCGGGTTCTGGCTGCCATGGCTCACGCAGGCAAGACGATGGGAAGGACCGCCGCCAACGAGGCAACAGTGAGTCGACGAGAGGTCGAAACGCATCACAGTGCTCCCTGCAACGCTACCCATCAGCCAACCCGCGGGACGCGGTGTAAACGGACTGGGTGGCGGCGAGGTGTTCGATCCGGCATGTGAACATCGCCCTGCTCAATCCCTCGCCCTCGGGATTGTCGTGGGAAAATGCAACCGAGCCGTCTTGCTCGAGGGTCACAGACCAACCAGTGGGGAACCCGGCATCTACCACGCATGTGCGGAAGCGGGCGACGGCGTCGGTCACCTCTTCAAAGGTGATCTGGCCGTCCGAGAATGCTGAAAGCTGCACCTCGGGAATGGCCACACCGATCTCCCGCGCGATGTCGATCGCCGGAGGAGCCCCCTCCTCGGGTGCCGACAGTCGCCCTGCGATGAAGCCCAGGCAAAGTGCAGCAGCAACGAGCACAGCGGACACCCAAACATTGCGTCTACTGCCTGTCATTGTTCCTCCCCCATTGAGTCAATGCTCGGAAGCCCATCGACTGCTCAGACTGACGTTACACGCTTCTTCTGTTTGGGCACGCGCGGGCCCGCTTACCGTCCGAAGACCATCGCCTCCGCTTCTGCGGAGCACTCTCGTACGGATTTGCGGTCTGCCACATCGTCGACCCCCTGAGCGGAGTATGCGTCGATCCCTCGTGCCCTAAGGCACCGTAGGACGGTGTTGTGGTAGCTATCGAGTTCGGCGATTGTCGGCATCCGCTCAACGCCGTATGCCTCAGCGAGCGGTTGAGCATGTTCATCCAGGCATCGAGCCTGGACCTCGTCCGCAGCATCCGCCCCCGAGGCCGAACCGTTCTCATAGATCATCCTGATGTGACCGTCAGCGGTGAACGACGCCTCAACAACGTGAACGCCCGATGCTTCCATGCACGACACTGCTCGGGCGACGCCCTCGGAGACCTCTGCCACGCTCACTGTTCCGTCCGCGAGCGCTTCCTCAACGGCGGGGTGTCCGTCACTCAGATCCTGAAGTAGCTGGTCACGGTCGGCGGGGAACGACCCCTTCGAATCCGCTGATGCCGCAGTAATCACCCAGAACACGGCGAGAGTCGCAACGGTGAATATCGCCAGCCAGTAGGCGACCATCCGGTGGCCCGTCTTGAAGGTGCTTGTCTGTTCTGTCATTTGGAAAATCTCCTCTAATGATTCTTGCGAAATCCGTACCAAACAGAATTCTGCTTGTCCCAGCCGTTGTGGTCGGAGTAGTCATATCCATTGCTGTGGTTGCCGTTGAGAAACACGTCGTACGGAAATGTCGTGTCTGACTCGGATCGCGTTGTCCATGTAGCGCCAACCTTGTAGCGCACTTTCCCTGAAACGCCCTTGCAACCGTTCTGGGCGGAGGACCGAGAACTCTCCACTGTTTCAGCCGAATACTGAGTCGAGGTATGGTTGCTCGCCCACTCCAACTCGCACGTGTTCGGCCCGACAAGCTTGAATCCGTAGTCATAGTGCGCCACGGCCGCAGTGCCGAAGCCACAGGCCCATGCAATCGCCAAAGCGAGTGGCAGAATTCGCCATCGCAGCCTCGGCGGGAGCGACAAACCCGGTCCATTCAATGGTTGATCGTGACTGTGTGCCATGCGTTGTTTGGCTCCTTCGACTGGTGCTTCGAATATCCGATCCACAGGTACAGCGTGTCGACTTCGACACCCAGAGGCATCAGGCTGTCGTAGTCCGATTCAGTCACCAACGTGTTGTCGAGGTCCCGCATTCTCACCAGAACCTGCGAGGCTTTACACAAGCCGAGAGAGCTGGAGACAGGGTTGTCGTTCAGCCAATGATCATCATTCCCCTCGATTGCTCGACATCACGACCCGGTCCTCATAGGTCGCCGACTCGTTGCATACACAGGCTTGTTTGTCTGCCAGCCCATTCCGGTTCGCGATTCTTTGGGACCGACAATCGGTGTCAGATGTTGAGGCTCAGATCGGGACGATCGGCCAGGCCCAGCCACATAACCGCGGGGACCAGATGCGGGTGGTCTCGCGAAAACGATCACTGTGGCCGAATAGCGGGGCCGAGAGACAGGGCCACGCGAGCAAGTCGGCGTACCGGCGGGCGGAATCATCTGCAGCTGTCACGAACGTCCTGGCCGAGACACCTACGGGACACGCAGAGCGCGGATCGGATCCCTGTGGGCTGCGACCAGGGCGGGAGGTAGGGAAGCGAGCGCTACAGCGCCAACGATGAGGATCGCAATGCCTGTTGGGAAGCCCCACCGAGGGGAGGTGCCAAGCGTGACGCTCAAGTACGCCACGCCTGCAGGAACTCCGATCGCCACACCGGCGATCGCAGCCCACAGGCTCTGCCCGAGGACTAACGCAACCAGTTGCCCGCGGCTCGCTCCCAGCACGCGGCGTCGACCGAAGTCGCGGCGCCGAGCCACGACCCCGGTGAATACCGTCAGGCTCGACAGTATGAGTGCTCCGTACAGCGCACCCAGAACGACCTGGCGACCCCAACCGCCGATCTCGCCCTCGACAACCCGTCGTGCCTCCAACAGGACGCGAGGCTCACCCACGGTGCTGCCGCTTGCCCCCTTTGTTCCCAAGGCGTACGGGATAGCAGCAGACACGGACTCAATGTCAGCGATCTCGGCCACTTCGACGACAAGCCGATCGAGCGCCTCAGGAGCTTCGTCGTCTTGGATAAGAATGTATTGCTCCAGATCCAGCAGAGGAGGTTCCGCTGAGAATGCTCCCGACACAGCCAATGACTGACCCAAGGCTGTTCGGACGCTACCTGCTGCGGAGGCCAGCCCGACTCTTGCCCCGCTGACCTGTGAAACAAGCAACGCTGGCTGGCGCCACGCGTGCGCCATCAACAAGGCGGGACTATCCCCAACGATTCTCACCAATGGTGCTCTGATCTGTGAGCTGGCTGCGCTCTGGACGTCCACAGCGCGGGAGATGCCGATCACCCATTCGACCCCCGAGATCGCTGCGACCCGCGCAACGGCGTCCGACGGAATAACTGCGATGCCGTCGACGGACCGCACTTCCACGATGCGGGCACCTTGGTCGTCGAGTGCCGCCAAGAGCTGTTGCTCGGCAATGGCGGTGCGCCCTGTTGTGGCGAGTACGCCAAGACTTGTTGCGGCGGCGACGACTACTATCAGAGCCGTTGTGATGGGCAGCGCGCGGCACATCCGGGCGCTCTCGGCCGCCATCTTCACTCCTGCCCCGACCGTGGTGCGGACGCGGCTCACAGCGATATCACCTCGTCACATTGACCTACGATGCGCGTGTCGTGTGTAGCCACAACCACGATTCGGCCACGATCGGCTTCTGTGCGCAGGCTGCTGACCAGATGGTCGGCTGTCTCGTCGTCCAGGTTGCCGGTGGGTTCGTCAGCGAGGATGGCCACCGGATCGTTGACAAGGGCGCGACAGAAGGCCACTCGCTGCGACTGACCCCCCGACAGGTTGGCGGCGCGGCGGCCACTGTCGATTTCGGGAAGGAACACACCCAGCAACGCCAATGCCGATTGTCGCCAGAGAGCCCGACTCCCTGACCCGTAGGTCGCCCCTTCAATCACGTTGTCGACGACCGACCTTGATGGATCGAGGACGGCATCTTGGAATACGAAACCGATATGGCTGGATCGAATGCTCGATCGGTAGCGGTCGGAGAATCCAGCCACATCGGTGCCGTTGACGATCACACGGCCGGACTGTGGTCGAACAAGGAGTCCGAGCAGATACAGCAGGGTTGACTTTCCGGTACCGGACCGGCCAGCAACAGCGGTCATCGTGCCGCCGTGGAAACTGGATGAGAAGCTCGACAGGATTGTGTCGCCGGGCTCGTACCCGAAGGTCACATCGTCAAGCACAAGCGATGGAGCGTCGACGCCCATCAGTCTGCTCCACCCTCGGTCCGGTCAGACGGTCTCGAGTCGAGACTCGGAATGGCTACGCGGTCGCCTGCTTCTACTCCTTCAAGCACGACGAGACCGTCGGCAGACGCGAGAATCGACACTTCCACAATGCCGCGGTTCTCCACGACCACCGAGGTGGAACCATCCGCGGACACCTGAATTGCGGACACCGGGACCAGTGAACCCGTCGTGGCGGGCACAAGGATGACGTTGGCCACGAGGCGAGTGCTATCGGCAAGGGGAATGAGGCCACAGCCATCACCACAAATGCTTTGTCCGCTTACAAGGAGCACTTCCACCTCATCTGCACCGAGATCGCGAACGGCACCCAAGGAAGCGGTCCACGCGGTGCCGTCGGGCGCTTCGATGACGACGGTGCTCTGTGGTGGCAGACCTGCCAGAACAGCACGGCGCAGTTGGACTGAGAAGGCTGGTTCCTTGTCGAGCAACGAGAGAATCTCGCTGCCCGTGGAAATGTTGTCTCCGACCCGGGCTTGCCAGACGATGGGGGCCGGGAGATCGGCGACAAACAGCAGGGTCCCCCTTGGTACTTGACCGTCCGGTTCCAGTCCAAGGGTTCTCTGCCACTGCTTCACAGCGTCAGTTGTCGCTCGCCCCCACGACCCGTCGAGTGGGCCGTCGTACAAGTCCTCGCGTGCCAGAAACGCCTGTAGCTGTGCGACGTCCTTGCCTTCGAGCCCCGGTCGAAGGTCCCGGAAGGCAGGGATCGTGCCGGAGGCGAGGACTATGGGGCTCAGGTCGACAGTTCCGACGATGTCGCCATCGTGAACCACTGCGCCATCAGGAGCCACCTGTTCGGTGAGGGTGCCAGCCAGCGAACTGACGACACGGGTCCGCTCGTGCCACTGAGCGCCCACAACGAGCGGCGCGCTGTCGCTGACGGTGCCCACACCCACCTCATACCAGCTCGTTCCTCGATCCGAGTCGACTTCGGCGTGCGGCGTCGCCACCTGATGACCTGCCCACCATCCGACTCCTACGAACACGACCGCGGCTGCTGTCCAGACCGCCACTCTCAGGACGATCCCCATGACTGACCGGTGGCGTGGTGAGGACATCGATTCAGGCACGAGCGTCAGTCGCGCGCGTACATGTCGAGTCCGCACGCAGACTTGGCCGCCGCATACTCGTCTGGGGACCAGTCGAAGGCGTTGACGCCGTCTATGGGCATCCAAGGACCGTCTGCCCGCCAGTCAGCGACGAACGTCTCGAACGATGGTGCATCATCGGGGTGGTAGCCGAGACCTCGCAGGCAGTCCGCATCCTGCAACCACTGCTGGTAGATGTCTCTCAGCTCGGCATCGGTCTTGCGGGCGGGGTTCCACAGCTTCGAGCACTCTCGGCCGGTCGTCTCGGGGTCTTGGACCCCTGACATGTCGAACTCGTATCCACCCACAACCTCAATGACAGTCGCCCCAGCATCGAGCATGCAGTGGACCGCAGGCGGGTAGCGCGTGTCAGAAATGGTCACGCCCCCCACATCGCCACCGTCGTCTGGTGTGCCGACCGACCCGGAACACCCGGTGAGGGTCAGAGCGGCAACAGTGATCACGGTGGCGGAGATGCGGATCAGCTTCCGGCCACTCAGGATCCGCATGCGCGATCCCTGGTACCGACCATGCCGGACTATCCGTACGAGCGGCAGGCCGCCCACGTTGCGTTTGTGTCGAGGTGCGGGGATCCGAACGCATCCCAATAGCCCGAGTAATTGCCGTTCTTTTCCCGGATGTTCCATCCGGACAGGAACCACCACGTCGAGGTGCTGATGCCCGGTGGCTTGGTCGCTCCAGTGTCTTGGAAGCGTACGTGCGTGTACGCAACCGTGCTACCGCAATTCTGGTAGCCGTCCTCCAATCCGTCAGCCGTGGCGGGCGCGGCCATCGCAATCACAAATAGGAAGACGAGCATCCCGAGTCCGAAGCGTCCCATTTGGATATCCTTTGTAGACCACTTCACCTAACTGTTTGTCCCAGGTCGCGTTTCGGTTCGCGGTTTCTGATTCTCTTGGGCACACGCGGGAAAGTGGCGAGTACACCATTGAGTGCCTCACCCCAAACGGGAAGCTGCGGAAATCGTCTTGGCCCTTCGAAGGTCCGCGGAGGATGTTGGCAACACATCATGGCCGAGGCCTGGAGGCGGTCAGAGCTCTACGTTCGGACCGTCGGGATCCGTCGTACGCAAGTCGATAGCCTCAGCGCTCGTGTCGATCGGAAGATCAATCGCTGCCTCGGCAGCCTGCACGAGACGTAAGCGTTCTGGACTCTCGGGATCGCCTACGCGTAGGCCGGGTGTCGCCAGTTCGTCAAGCTGCGGTGTTCCCTCATGGGAGTGAAGCTCAACCCGCAAAGTTCGACGGAGTTCGCGGTCTGCTTCGAGTTGGGCGTTTCTACGCTTCTGGTCGTTGTCCAGTTGGATGCCCTCGGCCTCGTATTTCTCCTTGGTACCCTCGTACCAATTCTTTCTCGCAACAATGACCTTGTTCAGGACGCACACCGCCAGCGCCACAACCGGACCACCAATGAGAAGAAGCTCGAGGGGGGAGTTCATCGACAAACGCGAAACCCGCACGAGCTCCTGTTGACCCGTGGCCGACTCTATCAACAGTCGATCAAGCTTCAACATTAAGTCGTTGATGGCGACGACACTCTCGGCGTCGTCGCTCAAGGCAAAGGCGACATTCGCCGAGAAGTGAGAGTCATGTGGTGCCACCGGCACGCTGGTGTACGGATCAAATGCGACGTGGAAGCGCCCGCTTTGAGGATCCGAACGTACCACGGTGCCTGTTCGTTCAATCCCTGTCATCTGCAGATGGAGCACGAGTGATGTGCCTGCTTGTGGAACGGGCGATGACCAAACTGTCGCTGTCGCGGCGCCAAGTCCCGACACCTCCGCAGGATATCTTGCGGCACCCCAGATCACTTCAGCTGGAACAGATTGGGCGATTTCGGCATACCGAGCACGCTGTTCGTCAGACCACGCATGATCCGACGCCACTGCGATATCAAACCGGTTGATTGTGATGTAGGACCGATAGCCGTGTTGGAACAGCCGTCGGTAATGCACAAGCATCCGTGGTGAAACGGGTCTGAGGTCAACACCGCGCAGGTACTCGTTGATCTCGTCGAGCTCGATCGCACCCGAGTGGCTCACGAACAACTTGTACCCCTCAGCCGCGTCAATCGGTCGTGCTGTCATCTACTGACTATCGTCACCACACCGCCTGACCTCAACCCACAATCATCGGAACTCGAGAGCCGCCTGACCACACTGCATCGTCTCAAATTCCCGTACTCTTCTCAGCACTCTCGATCAGTGCACACAGCCCTTCGAACCCGTCTCGGGACGTCGCGGAACCAATACATGCTCATTACAGTGCGGCCCAGATGCGACCCAAACCCGACTGGGAGGTATCTCTGACCTGTCCGAAATGGCTGGGAAGGTTGAGATACCCTTGGTTTCGTAGCGATTTGCCCTCGTAGCTCAGGGGATAGAGCACCGGTTTCCTAAACCGG
>CAZDIQ010000051.1:0-14265 GCA_964505525.1 uncultured Acidimicrobiaceae bacterium
AGCGCCCACGCACAGAAACCCTTGCGGCTGCAGGGGTTTCTGTCGTTTCCAGGGTTTGCGAGGTGACTCGATCGCCATGTCCTTCGGGGATGTAGCGGAGGTACGGCAAACAAGACGACCTCAACGTTGCGCCATGTCGTAACTCCGCCTGGTACACGAGATCATCGACAAGCGGGGTCGGTTCGGCGAGCTAGTCTTCGTTGGTACATGCATTGTGAGGTGGGGGATGGCTACCAGCCTTTGTGTGGGCCGGTCGGACCCCCGTGTGATGGCACGGTGAGGGAAGGGAACTCGATGCGCAGGTTCATCCGGTTGTCCACGCTTCTGGTTCTTGCATTCGCCCTAGCTTCCTGTCAGGACTTGGACGGGATCGGAGTGCGCAATTCGTGCTCGGTTCCCTTTGAGACCCGCGCCGATACTGTGACGGTGTACAAAGCCCCGTGGATCCCAGTCCCTGTCGGGGAGGGCGTCGGTACCGTGAGCGTCCCAGAGGATTGGGAAACCCTGTACGTGTGGGTGCGCGCGGAAGGCTCCGCGGCTCCGGTCCACACGATCCGGGTGGAGCGATCCCAGGCGACCGAACCGATCGATCCCACCTCCAAGTACGACTTTGAGGTCGTGGTGAGCGGACCGGACTGCGACGCGTTGCGGTAGGGATACGGTCCGACCGAGTACGACGAAATCCCGACGCTACTCTCGTTGGTGACACCGTTCCAGGAGGCACAGTGCTGCACAGAACGCCACGATCCGCCGCGTTCGTCGGTGCACTCCTGCTCGCCAGTACACCACTGGCCGGATGTCAGTCGGCCAGATCACTGGATGTTGTGAACGATTGTTCGGGCGAGATTTGGGTGTCAGTCAACGAATCTGGGAATCCGTTCAACGACGATGACAATCTCCGGCGCTTGGACGTCGGAGACGTGCTTGGACTCGCCATTGGCGCGGACCACCCAATCGTTCGCATTGGTCGAGGCGTCATCGCCGAAGAGAGGGACATATTCAGCGTTATATACCTTGACTTCGAAACCGAGACCAACCTGGCGGTGGTGACCCTCGGCGGAGATGCATGCGAACCCATCCACCCTGGCTGACCACCCTCGAATCGCACGACGATCCTGCTTCGTCATGCCAACGGGTCCCTAGGACCACGCAGGGCGTGGTCGTATCCTTGGCAGCATGGCCGTGAGTATTGAGATTCCACCCGAAGCGCGAGATCGGCTGAAAGCCGAGGCGGTTCGCCGCGGGATCAGTATGGATCAGCTGGCAGCTGATCTTGCGTCGAATCTGCCGAGAGCAAACGGATCGGGCGACACGCGACGCCTCGATGCGTTCTTGGGCAGTGGCGACTCGGGTGATCCAACGTGGGCCAGCCGTGACATCCACGAATTGCGTCACGAACGTGCATCGCGATCGCCCGAGCCGACCTGAGCGGTGACCTTGTAGTTGAAGCTGCTTGGCGAGTTTTCCCTGGTCACGGCGCGTTGAAGGAGTCTTGATCGGCAGGCTGGTCTCGTGGTTCATGTCCATCATCGGCGTTGCACGCACTGGGCGTCGCAGAAATTCGGGAACAAGGCGCCGATTCCCGCGAACTACCCGTAGCGCACAATTGAATGCGGACACCCTGCGCGTGGCATCAACACCGCGCGAGAAGGAGAATGGCAGCATGATCACCGAGTTTGGACACGGGCACATGCGATCTCAAGGGCGATGGCAGCCGTGGTCATCGGGTGCGCGACAACTCGAGCGCAGCATGACGAGCCACGCACAAGGCACTGAATCGAGGATGTCCCTATGAGTCTCGGGCGTGTACTACTCGTGATCGCGGTGCTCATGGTTTCCTCGTGCACGGCTGGGCAGATGCACGACACATCGAGCACTTCCCCCGTTCCCGATGGGTCGTCCTCAAACAGCACGGTCGACGCGACGACCGAGACGACGGCGGGCGCGGGCGTCGAGTTTGATTTCACGACGACGGAGTGGTCGGAGGAGGAAGGTGTCGCGTTTCAGGAGGCGCTGTTGGCCGATGGTGAGGTGTCTTTCGCGGACTATGAGCGTGCCGTTTTCACCAGCGCGCAGTGTGCGCGCGAGGCTGGTGTCCCAGTTCGGGGACCGATGACCGAGCGCCAGGCGCGCGAGCAGGACGGAGCCTTCCGGTTTTCGCCGGGACGGAATCCCGATCTGCTGTACACGTGGTGGATTTCATCGCCGAATCCGGAGGAACTCGATGCCGTGCTTGCGGCCGTCGAGGCGTGCCGGAGGGACTTCTTGGAAATTGTGGAACGCGCATGGTTCGAGGCCACTACGTTGTCCGCGGCGGCAGAGGCGAGTTGGCTTTCACAGGTGAAGGAGTGCATCGAGGAGGCCGGGATCGAGATACCGGCAAGTGCGCTGTATCTGGATGTCCTTGACATCGCCATCGAAGGCAAGGTGCAGCATCGCATGTAGCGCCAACTGGCGAGGCTCGAACAGCATGGGGATCCGGGGCACGGGCGCATGCGTGTCGACATAACGTCGACGGCCTTGCGTAGTGTGTCAGGCGTGCAACGTACCAACACAGACAGGTCGTGATGGAGACCCGTACCTACACGTTCTCCGACACGTTCCCATACGTGTCGCTGGTCCTGAGCTTGGTGGCGACTGGGCTCTACTTCTACGTGAGTCTCCGAAATGCGTTTGCGGGGGTCGCGGGGTGGATTGTTTGGGTGATTGGTGCGACCGCTATCGGGATCTTGGTCGCATCCTCGCGGAACGAATCCTGGAGCAAGGTGCGTTACTCGCTCTGGGCGTATGTGGCGCTATTCGTGTTGACGCTCCTGATCGGAGGGATCGCAGGCGCCATCTTCTCGTAGCCACCGCCACATCCACTCTTCACGACTCGCCGGATTGTGGACTGACGTGCACAATGAGCTGTCAACAGACTGGGAGTCCGGCAATGCCCGAGACACGACCGCTAGGAGTGTGTGCACATTGAGGTTGGAGTCGCCGTCGGTTTGGAGCCTCGGGGCCTTCATATTTGTGGTCATCATGGGAATCCCGTATCTAGCGGGTGCGATTGCCATCTGGCGCGGTACACCCGGACCGTTTGGCATCGCCGACAGGGCGGAACGCCGATATCGCGAGATGTTCACCACCGCTGGTGTCGACTCGATGTTGAGCGCGGCGCTTCCGTTGGGTATCGGCGTGGAGTTAATAACTGGCGCTCTGGCGATTGAGATGGCCGCGGAAGTTCTGGCACCCAGCTGGTCGATGCCGCCACCTGTGAATGTTGCCCTGACAGTCTCCATCGTGCTCGGTTTCCTCTGCGGAGCAATAGCCGGAACTACATACGCCTTCGCGTTTCCGCAGTTCTTGATTCCGCCCCGATTTCGCCGAGCCTATTCCGCCGAGGGCGAGAGATGAACCAGAGCAACGCGAGACCTACGAGTCTCGACGATGCCTTGATTGCACTCGACAGGTGTGACGTGGTCGTATCCCGGCTGCACAAGATGTGTTGCGAACCCGACCGTAGCCCCGAGATGGCCTCGATTGAGCGTGCCCTCGGTGCCGTTAGGGCATGCCTGACCTCCACCACCGATGCGGTTGCCATGGATGAGGTGCTTGCGCAGATCGAGGCCATCGGTTCCCGTCTCGGGCGGCTCCAGGTCGGATGTTGCACTTCGGCCCGCCTTCCCTTGTATGCCGATGCGCTGGCGAACCTGAACGAGATCCAACTGACAGTCAGCCGAGCTCGCGGCACCGGCCACTGACCGGTTGACGATCACCCTCGAGCGATCGCGGCTACTCCCACCACGGTGACGAGTCATCTGATTGCTCAAGTGTCCGCCTCTGGTTCCGATGAATTTGGGTCAGGACCACTTCATGCCGGGGCATTCGAGAACTTGGATGTTCCGGGAGAGGCGCACGATCACCATGCTCAATACATCAGCCAACAGGCCGCGAATCGTCATCGCAACGACCCTTCTCGGGATCCTTCTTGCGATCATGACCGTACCCGCGCATGCGAACGACGTTGGCCTCGAAGATGGGGCAACGTTCGATGACGGCATCTGTTGGGAAGCCGATGGCACCCAGGGCATCTCGACGTTGGACGGTCAGTGCGTCACCGCTGCTGATTATGACGAGCTCTTCTCGTATGAAGTGCTGGCGTCGACCGCAACACACACCTCGTCCACAGCCTCCGTGGCCACAACCTATGGCATCGCCGCACAGTCAGGCAACGCTTCAGAGCGGGACCGCAGGTTCCAAGGGTCATTCGAACCCACCTTCGTCGAATATGTCGCGCTTCTCCACGGAAGGCCACTGCTCTAGGAGCGTCGCCTTCGTGACTGATTCGTGCTTGCTCGTGTGATCCGCGGGGGTTGAACCGCACCCTCAGACGGACAGTGCCGCCTCACGCCTGATCCGCTTTCTGGGCTCCGTTCGGGACCGTCCGGATTCTTGGCGCGCACAAAGCGGAACTTGTCACACCTCCCATGTACGGTGAGAGAGATGTATCCGGGAGGTGCAATGACCAATCTTGAGCGTGTGTCTGATCCGAACGATGGTGCGTTCTCCGCTGTGAGGCGGTATCGACAACGCCGCCGAAAACGGTTCGCCCTGGCATTGGGTGTGTGCGCCTTGGCCATGGCGGCTTGTTCACCGACAGGTCAGGTGACGGGTGACTCCAGTTCGACCTCCACCTCCGCCTCAACTTCCACGTCCACGTCGATAGCTACGACGACGAGCACAACGCTCGCTGTCGGCGTCATTCCTGCTGCCGAGCTGGCGTCGATGAACGAGCTGTACGACCGGGGTATGGACATGATGCTGGAATTCATGCGGGCCACTCCGGAGGACTCGGCGACCTTGGCAGCCGAAGCGGCCGCGATCAAAGAGGCGTGGCTCGCGTTGGCAGAATCGGGTAGCGCCATCGGTCGGGAGGCATACCGGTGCAAGGCGGCCGGATTCGAGAAATGGGCCGAGTTCTTCGAGGCAATCCGATCCGGGGACGGTGCCGCGGCGATGGAGGCGACGGTGCTCGCCGAGGAGTTCGACGTCAGGGGCTCGTACCTCCTCGATGAGATGGAGACCGGAGAATCGTTCCTGCCACCCGGCTCACCGAGAACGTGTCCGTGAACGACGAAGAGACCGCTGATCGCTCGTCGCCAATGACCCGACCGCCACTGTGGACGCCGAGCCACCGTCGGGTGGCGTAGCATCGACGAATCGATGGCAGACACGTTCGATCCCTCCGACCTCGCGGCGTATCACCTGCTCGGTGACGACCCGATTCCTGGGGTTGTGCTCGAGTCGGCCGACGGGCATGTTCCCGAGCTTGTCTGGCGGAACGAACTCGGCGGATTGACGTTCCGGGTCGGCGTGCGGTTCGTGAAGTGGAATCCGCTGGCCACGGGCATCGATCTCGAGCGTGAATACCGACGCCTCGGGTGGATCGCTGGTCGGCATCCAGCGCCCAGGGTCGTCGACTTCGGAACGGACGAGACCGCGCAATGGCTTGTCACGGAGTCGATGCCGGGTGAATCAGCAGTCGGCGACACGTGGCGGGCGAGAAGACACGAGGCGATCGGTGCCATAGCCACGGGCCTTCGGACGATGCACGCCGTTCCGGTCGATGCGTTCCCCTCGATGTGGACCGAGGAGGTGTGGGTCGGGAGGACACCCGAGTCGTTGGGTTCGAGGCCGTCGATCGATGAACCCGTGCTCGTCCACGGCGATGCATGCGCACCGAACACGCTGATCTCGCCCGACGGGGAATGGGTCGGCAATGTCGACTTCGGCGACCTTGCGGTGGGGGACCGCTGGGCGGACCTCGCCATTGCATCCCTCAGCCTCGACTGGAACTTCGGCGAGGGACACCAGGACGAGTTCTTCGACGCCTACGGCATCGATCCTGACGCCGACCGCATCGACTACTACAGGGCCCTTTGGCACCTGGAATCGTGATGTCGCCTGGGAACGAAGCTACTCGCTCACCCAGCGCTTGGCCTCCTCGGTCTCGGCGAGCGAGAACACCTTCGCGTCACCCGGCATCATCCACGCAAACGCCCTGAACCCGTCACGGTACACGGGACGATCCGTCACAAGCGCCGTTCGTTTGGCCTTCGCGATGTGCTTGGACTCCTTGGCGTCCTCCCACATGGCGCCGCCCGTGAATCCCTCGAACTCGTCGCCGAGGATGTAGACGAGTCTGAACTCGTCATGCTCCGCGATCGTCGCTTCCATTGCCGGTTCGATCGTCGTTCTGTAGTCGTCGGCAGTGACGGTTCCGACAGCTTCGAAACCGATGGCGTTGCCCTCAAGACCTTCGATCGGACGAATCATGACTCACCTCTCTCCTCGATTGGGGGACCGAGCCCGATGATAGCGGGAGGTCGCCTTCGTGGATTCCGGCAAGCGGTCAGTGCGGGATTGCGCCTGGTTGTTCACGGTCCGCCACGGGCAGGATCCATCGATGGGGCGCGACATCGTCACCACGGCGATGTGCGAGGAACATCCCGAATCGGGCAGCGAGTTCGGCGGGCGGAATGGGTTCGCTCCAACACGCCTCATCCCGAAGCGGGCACCATGTCGCATAGCCGGCTCGCTCGATCGCCCTGGCCGCGGCGAGGTCCGGGTTGCCGGATGCCGGGTCCAACCCGTCGATCCACGCAAAGAATTCGGCCACCATCGCATGGGTCGAGATCGGGATGTCGCAGTCGTCGTCCTCGGGATTGCATCCCACGCTCATGCCGTTGGCACGTCTCCACTTGTACGACCCTTCTGCGACCCAGCCGCTCGAGGCGAAGCGCAACTCGCTCAGGCTCTCCTGGGGTTGCCCATCCTCACAATCCGGTTCCTCGTCGAGGAACCAGACCTCGGGTGGGTGACCATCAGGCATGGCCGTATTCCCGAGCCACACCATCTTTGAGGTACCGTCGAAGACGATGAGATCCGTGCGACCGTCACCGTCGTAGTCCGACGCACGGACGTCAACGATCCTCGTCGGGAGACCCTCAAGATCCTGTGTCTGGGCGATCTTCGCATAGCCGTCCGATGCGAGTGCGATCTTCACTTCGCCACGGTCGATGGTCCACAGGTCGGGCAGGTTGTCGAGATCGAAGTCCCCGAGCGTGAACTCTCCGGTATCGGGGAACGGGAGACGCACCGACCGTTGCACCTTGGATGCACCAGTAGAAGAGTCGATGTCCCAGATGGTCACATGGCCGTTTCGGATCACGAACAGATCGAGTTTCCCGTCTGCGTCGGCATCGGCGGTCGAGATCCACGCACCTTCAGGCGGAGTAGGCACGCCGAGAATCGCCGTCGTCTCGGCGGAGTAGCCACCGAACGCCCATCGCACCGTCAGACCCAGCCAACCGCCCTCGTCGTTCAGGATCCACAGGTCCTGTCCGCCGCGCCCATCCCAGTCACCGAACCCGACGGCCACGGCATCGTCGGCCTTCTGACCGAGACCGGCGACGACCGACGTCCTCGCTGAACAGGCGTTGTGGTTCTGGGACGCGACCGACGAACGGATGACGAGATTCGTACCCGACCGTGCGACTCGCACCACGTCGGGCGCGCCGTTGCCCGACACGTCCGCCAGCACGGTTTCGATGGTTTGGGGTGGTTCGGGAACGAGAACCGGGACGGTGCGATCCCGTGCTCCGAACTCGGCAGGCTTCGTCATGGGCTCATAGGGGAGCGGGAGTGTCTCATAGCCGCTGAACGCAGGACCCTGCCATGCGAAATGCATCGTGTCCTTGCTGCCGACCCACAGGCCGCCCCAGCAGAATCCGGCATCGAGGAACGCTTGGCGCCACCAATCGGGGATGTTCGTGATCAATCGGTTGTCGGAACGGTTCGGGTTCTTCGAGGCGTTGATGTCGAAAGCCGTCCCGTACGAGTGGCGCGAGATCCGTATCGTCCCCGCGATCGTGCGAGAAGCTGTCGAATACGTGGTCCGGTTGTCGATCGCGTACTCGAGGTCCTCCGAATGTGCCGCGACGAGGTCGCGCCCGGCGGCATCGAGTGCAGGCACCATCCACGGATGGACGGCGAGATTCTCCGAGGATCCTGGGATCTGCCACAGCACGAGGTTCCGGTGGACGTCGCCGACCGTCCTGCCGAACATCGCGGCAAATTCACCACGAAGCAATTCGGTCCGACCAAGCCATCCGGTATGGGAGGCATGGGGCGTCGAGACACGCTGGGCACCGCACGACGAAGACTCCGTGAACGCCGGCCACGCCTCCCCTTCGCTGCCGATCGCGTCCGCGGACGGCGCGTTGAGCAACAGCGCACAGGCCGACAATCCGAACAGTGCCAGCGACACCGAAAGGCGGAATTTCATTGGTAGGACGCTACCCATCTGTAGGTATTCGGCAAGTTGCTACGGATGTTGAGGTGTTGGCGCAACGTGGCCGTGCGAGCCGAGCCCGCGCCAGAGGTGTCTTGTCAGCCTCGACCAGCTGAACCCCACGATGATCCCAAGGCATCCGAGGCCGACAAGGAGCGTTCGAAGAGGGATGAATTCGGCGAGCGCGCCGACGGCCAGCGCCGATATCGCCGATGAGAGCGTGAAGAGGCCGAAGTCGAGGGCGAACACGCGACCTCGCACACCGTCGGCACTCAGCTCCTGGAGTCCGAAGGTCGAGAAGGTGAACTCGGTACCCCCGCCCATGTGTCCGATCGTGATGGCGAGTGTCGCGAGCAGGAGGCTCGGAGCGATACCGACGAGGAGGTAGGACGCACCCCACACCGCCATGGCGTAGCCGATCGATCCGAGCGCCCGTTCGAGGCTGCCACCCACGAGCCTGAATGCGATGATCGGACCGATCAGGTTGCCGATCCCCCTCGCCCCGAACAGCAACCCGGTCCCGGCGTCACCGGAATCGAACAGAACGAACGAGATCACGGCGAACAACCCGACAGCGCCACCGGCCGAGATCGAGTGCATCGCCTTCGAGGTCAACAGAGCGGCGACCCGCGTGTTGTCACGGGCGTAGACGAGCGCATCGCGGATTGATGTCACGAATCCGACCGTTGCTCGTTGGGCCACATCCTGGAGCGGCACCCGGATGCGCGAAATGAGCAGTGCGGACAGAACGAACGAGAGCGCATTGATGACAAAGGCAGCGTCCCTCGACAACGCAACGGCGACGAACCCACCGAGCGCGGCTCCCAGGGCTGCCATGGCTCCCCATGCCGAGCCCATCATCACGTTCGCCGGTCCGAGGTCCTTCGGAGGGACCACATTCGGCAGTGCGGCACCCGAAGCCGGGTAGAAGAACGAGGCGCCTGCACCGTCAAGGGCAGCAATGAGGAACGGGAACCAGATCCCGCCGATGGCATCGTTTGCGAGGAGGCTCAGGGCCAATCCGGCGCGGAGGATGTCGGTGGTCACGAGGACGGTCTTGCGGTCGAACCTGTCCGAGACGAACCCGGTGACCGGTGCGAGGATCAGAGGGGGGATGGCCCGTATCGCCACGAGCGCCGCGGCCGCAAAGGGGGAATCCGACGCCTCGTAGACCAGCCCGACGAGGGGGACGACGAGGAACCAGTCGCCTGCGAACGAGACCAGTCTGGCGGTGTAGAGACGCCGGAAATCGACGTTGTCGCGGTAGATCCGCCAATACACCCGTGAGGTCGCCATCCCACCGAGGGTAGTGGGGATGGGTCTGCGACAACGACCTTGTCGGTGTCGGGTTGCTAGGTGCTGATACCGCTCAGGAGGTAGTCGATTACATGCTTGGCCGAATATTCGGTCGAGCCTTCGGGTGCGAATCGCGCCACGTGTGCCGCGTCGTCGCCCGATGTGATGAGCATGCCTTCGCGCTCCCCGGTCGGGGTTACCTGCGGTTGATCGATGTTGGCGAGCAGGGAGTTGCACAGGCACTTGCGTCCGACGGTCTCCTCGAGCGCACCGCCCTTTGCGAGATACTCGTCAACGGGTTCCGACGGGCACCGCCAGCCGATCTTCCCGTTGTCGCGTTCGTACGCGTGGCGGAGATAGCCGAGATCGCAGATGCGCTCACGCTTCTCGTAGACCTTCGGATCCGAGAGGGTCGATTCGAGTTCGACGACCTTGAACGGGAAACCGGTGGGGGAGGCCACGGCATCCGTGTACACCGAGATGTCGCCGCGGCGGGAACCCTCGATGACCTCGTCCTTGATCTCGCGGGTGAAGCCTGATTCGTTGCAGTACGCGAACGCCGTGCCGACCTGCACACCGACGGCGCCGGACTCGAGGGCGTTCTTGACCTGGTGCGGTTCGGCGTATCCGCCTGCGATCCAGAACGGTTTCCCGAGTTCCTGGATGGCGTCGAGGTCGGGAACATCGCGTTCGCCATAGATCGGTTCCCCGATCTCGTTGAACTCGCCTCGCTTGCGTGGGGGAGCGTTGTGTCCGCCTGCGACGGGGAGCTCGACGACGAATCCGTCGACCTCACCGGAGGACTTGGTGGCAAGCATCTTCGCAAGGACGTGTGACGACACGATGGCGAGGAACTTCGGACGGGGGAGTTTGGAGACGAGTTCCTTTGCGAACTGCGTGGGTGAGAACCGTACGAAGGGGTCACCCTCGGCGGTTGCGCCCTTGACGTCGATCTTCATTTCCACATCGAAGCCTTCGGCGAGGCGGTCGAGGATCCCTGGGATCGCCTTGGGGATACCTGCGCCCATGAGGACGTAGTCGACACCCGCGAGCATCACCCCATAGAGGGACGGCAGGGTCGGCACCTGGATCTTTTCGAGGAAGTTCACGCCGACCGGGTTCGAGTGTCCTTCCTTTGCGAGCCAGACCTCGACGAAGTTCGCGAGGACCAGAAGCTCGTTTGTCGCCTGGGAGGGCTTGTGGCTGATCATCGGCTTGGTGATGAACGGCTGGTCCGCTGCCTTGCCGCCGTCGATGAAATACTTGTCGATGATGCGCTTGGCCATCTCGGGGATGGGGAATGCAGCGAGTCCACGGCGCATGTGGCCACCGGGATCGCCCATCTGGAGGCGGCGGGCAAGGATGATGTCAAGGGCGGTGCCGGAAATGACCCCGAGCTGTCCTGTGCGCGAGACCGCGTTGGCGAGTCGCCAATCCGATACTGCGGCGCCCATGCCCCCCTGAATGATGACGGGAAGGGTTGGTTTCATTTCATGTTCTCAAGTCTCGCGAGGGGGTGGCGTGGCGGACGCCGGTCGGTCGGATGCCCGTTAATACATTCGACTTGCGGATGGTACGGCACGTTTCGACATTTCTACGAATCATCTGATGACGATTGTGTGTCGCGTGCGGCGCAAGAGTCGGTGACTCTGAGTGGTTTTGGTAGGATGAGTGGTGTGAAAGGAAGGTGTGATGGCGTTTGAAGTGATCGAGTTCAGGGAACCTTCGCCCATGCCTGGCCAGCCGTTCCAAGGAACCGTCGAGACACAGCTCGGAATGTTCGATTCCGAAGCCGAAGCCGTGGCGATGGGTAGACAAGCGTGGCGGGCCGGGCGCGAGTCGGGCAGTCGTGACGTTTGCTGGTGGATTGTCCGCGTGCCGGGAGAGTCCCTTGCCCGCTGGATCGCTGATGTTTCGAGCGACCGCGAGCAGGTCCTTGACCTGACGACGAACACCCTGGTGCCGCTGTCGTAGCGAACCGTCCAGTAAACGTTTCGCGGCTTCTAGTCTTCGCGCCATGAGCGACATCGAAACCGACACCATTGTTGAGATAACCGAGGCAGCGCGTGACAAGATTCTTGCGCTCCGCGAGGCCGAGAATCTGCCGGATCTCCACCTCGGGTTGAGGATCACCGGTGTCGGCTCGCAGGGATTCATCTACGAAACCTCGTTCCTGCGATCAGATGACGTCACGTCGTCCGATGTCGTCGAGGACCACGGCGGACTCGCCGTTGCAATCGCGCTCGACTCGATCGAGAACCTTCGCGGGGCGGTGCTCGATCTTTCAGGCGACGGCACCGGACCGGGTCTCGTGATGCGCAACCCGAATGTCCCTTCACCGACACTTCCCGGGTTGGACGGCACACTCGAACTCGTCGGCACCACCGAAGAGAAGATCCGCCAATTGCTCAACGAACAGATCAACCCGGCAATCGCAAGCCACGGAGGCATTGCGAACCTGATCCGCGTCGAGGGCAGTGTCGCCCAACTCGAACTCGGTGGGGGATGCCAGGGGTGCGGGCTCGCGGCGGTGACGTTGCGTCAAGGTATCGAGCGGGCAATCCTCGATGCGATTCCCGAGATCGATGAAGTCATCGATGTCACGGACCACGCCCTCGGCACGAATCCGTTCTACGCGTAGGCGGTTCGGCTCGACACGGTCCGGTTGGTCGGCTCGGCCCTTGGACTCAGGCCTGTTGGTCCATCTTGCTTCGCATCGATCGGACCGCCGAGAGGGCATCCTGTCCGCCTGACGCTCCGATGCTCGGCAGATTCGCCGACCTGCGTGTGTAAAAGGATCCCTGTTCCGTTCCCTCGGATGCCGGTGCGGTCGCAACCGAAGCCGACGAGTGGTCCGCTGCGGAGGCCGCTGGCGGCAGCGGACCACGATCATCGGACAACGAGACTGTCTGGGGTCCACCTTTGTCGTGCGTGGCGACGGTCTCCCCGGCGAGCGAATACGCAAGCGTGGGAGTCCTGGGTTCGGGATTGGGGGATGACGGGGCGGCAATCATCGCAAGCCGCTTCTCGAGATCGTTCAAGAGCGCCTGGGTGATATTGACCTTCTCCTCGAGTGCGGCGTGGCGTTCCCGAAGGATCGCCGTCTGCTGTTCGACGGACGCCCGGCTCGTCTCGTACAGGCGGGCAGCAGCCTGTTCGGCTTCGGCCACGATTTCTGCGGCTCGCTCGTGTGCCTCCGCGATGATGGTTGCCGATGCCTCGGTCGCTTCACTCGTGTCGGCGGAAGTGGGCGTCGACGTCGGGATGGACTGCTCGGCTTCTGCGAGAATCGACTCCGCCTCGGCTCGGGCGTCGGTGACCATCCGGAAGGCTTCGTAGCGGGCCTTGGCGAGCATTTGCTTTGCGTCTGCCTGCGCCGCGGCGAGAACGGATTCGGCTTCGCCTGCGACGTCCCCCTCGGCGGCCTGTGCGGCATCGCCGGAACGCTTGATCTGATCGGTGGTCATCAAATCTCCCCTGGATGCGGGAGGGTTCCCGCTCATAGGTCTATCGGACCATGGAGGTCGAAAGTTGAGCGGAAAAGCACGGAAATACCCAGATTTTTGAGGGAAGCTGCTAAGCGATGTCGTCGATGGCGTTGAGAGCGATCCTGATGCTCTGCAGCTCGTCCCGGAAGTCCATCCGCGCCTGGTGTGTCCCATCGAGCAGACCCCGATTGTCGGCGAGATCGATCCCCGACCCGTACAGGGTTGTGGACACGGCCTCCCTGCTCCGGATCTGGCTCCGCGCATACATCTGGTCGCCGAGTTGCAGGCAACGCTTGGCCAGATCGTCGCGATCGATCGGGTCGTTCCCTGCCAACGCGAGGGTCTCGGCGACGACCAGGTATGCCTCGAGGAACGGACGCAGGACGATCGGGCTCTTCGCCGGATACATCGCCGACACGTTGACAACGACGGGACCGTCCGGCGTGGGCCCACCGACCCGGTAGCGATTGATCTCGGTGAGGATCTCCTTCTCGAACTCGGCGGTCGGGGAGAAGAAGAACTCGAACTTCAGGAGGTCGCGCAGCTCGACGGCCCGCTTGATGACCGATTCCTCGTCCATCTCGTCGGACTCGAATCCGAGGGCGAGCGCCACCTCGGCGATGGCCATCGGGACGAAGAAGTGGATGATGGTGTTGCGGTAGTACGCCGCTGCGAGGTGCTGATCGTGCGAGATCGTGTAGACCCGCATGGTGAGACCGTCCGTGCGTGCCACCACCTTGTTCGCGACGAGCTGTTCGAGAGCCGCGGTCGCCTCTGCCGGTGTGGACATGGCAAGATTCCCCGCCACGGGGAGGTCACGTTCGCGGACGAACTCGAGGAACGGGGCGAGGACCTCGATCGTGTCGACGGGTGTGAATCCGTGCTCGGGTTGCGACAGCAGGGCCATGGTGACGAGGCTGATCGGGGTGATCGGAGTCACCGCGTTGATCCGGGTGGAGACATCGAACGCGAGTTTGGGGAGCGCAAGGCGACCCTCGTCGGATTCGAGGTCCGTGTTCTTGCCGATGTGATCCGACATCCGGAGCCGCTGGCCGAACCGGATATAGATCGCACCGTTGCGACTGCGCAGGCCCGAGATGAACTTCAGCGACCACAGGAACGATTCCTTCTCCTTCTTGCTGC
>CAZDIQ010000052.1:0-5698 GCA_964505525.1 uncultured Acidimicrobiaceae bacterium
ACTGTGGACTGTGGACTGTGGACTGTGGACTGTGGACTGTGGACTGTGGACTGTGTACTTTCTACTTCGTCCTGCTTCTTGACCCTCGCTCCTGTGTCTCCGTTAGTCTGGCTTGATGGCTGAATTTTCTTGGGCGAGCGTGCTCACCGCCATCATGGCGGGGGACGATCTTGGTCGAACACAAGCTGCTGATGCAATGAGAGAAGTGATGTCGGGGAACGCCACCCCGGCACAGCTCGGTGCGTTCATCGTTGGGCTCAGGACAAAGGGTGAAACCGCGGCGGAACTCGCTGGCATGGTCGACGGGATGTTGGAGGCTGCCGTGACCGTCGGGTTCGATCAGCCGGTCGTCGACATCGTCGGGACAGGTGGCGACGGTTTCGGCACATTCAACATCTCCACCACGGCGAGTTTCATAGCGGCAGGCGCCGGTGTGCTCGTCGCGAAGCACGGGAACCGGGCGGTCTCCTCACCGACAGGTTCTGCCGATCTGCTCGAGGCCCTCGGCTTCAACCTCGAACTCGACCCCGAGGCGACGAAGCGGATGGTGCTCGAGACGGGATTCGGTTTCTTCTTCGCACCCCGCTATCACCCAGCCATGCGCTTCGTCGCCCCCACACGCCGGGAACTCGGGGTGCGGACGGTTTTCAACTTCCTTGGTCCGCTTTGTAACCCCGGCGGTGCCCGGATGTGTGTCGGTGTTTCCGATGCGGGCCTTGCAAGGTTGATGATCGAGGTACTCAGGGCACGCGGTGTGGATCGCGGGTTCGTCGTCTACGGCGAGGATGGTATGGACGAAATCTCGACCGTCAGCCCCACTCGCATCTTCCGTGTCGTCAACGGTGAGGTGACCGAGGCAGAGTTCACTCCCGAGGACTTCGGCGTGGAGAGGGCGAAGCTCGACGAGGTTGTCGGCGGCACGGCGACCGAGAACATCGGGATCCTGCATTCGGTCCTTGCCGGCGAGCACGGCCCGAGGCGTGACATTGCCCTTGTCAATGCCGCACCAGCAATCGTTCTGGCAGGGCGAGCGGTTGGCTTCGTCGAGGCGATGGAACTTGCAGCCGAGTCCGTCGATTCGGGAGCGGCCCGAAATGCCTTCGCCGCATCCCTGGAGTTGAGTCGACAGCTGACGGAAGCATCCGGCTGACAGGTTCGTACTGATCTACTTGCGTCGGGAGTCGAGTTCCTCGGCGACAGCTGCGGGGTCGATACCGCGCCCTGCGAGCAGCGCCACGAGGTGATAGAGCAGGTCAGCGGACTCCTCCACGATCCTCGATCCATCGGAACCGGTGACGTAGTCCTTGGAAGCGAAGGCGACCTCACTGGCCTCCTCAAGGACCTTGCGAGCTGCGAGATCGGGATCCGCGAGGAGTCGGGCGGTGTACGAGGTCTCCACAGCCGCCGTCTTCCGGCTTCGCACGGTTTCGACGAGCGTGTCAACCGCCCGACCAAGTGTGTGATGGTGCGATTCGCCGAAGCACGACTCCTCCCCGGTGTGGCATGTCGGACCTGCTGGTTCCGCGATGATCAGGATCGCATCGCCGTCGCAATCGACGGACACGCTCTGCACGGTGAGCGTGTTACCGCTTGTCGCCCCCTTCTTCCACAGCTCGTTGCGGCTGCGGCTCCAGAAGTGGACGAATCCCGTCGCCTCTGTCGCCTCCCACGCCTCCTGGTTCATCATGCCGACCATCCGCACGGCACCGTCGACACTCGATTGGACGACGGCAGGCAAGAGACCCTTGCTGAAATCGGGAGTCGTGCTCATGCGACAGCCCGGATCGGCAGACCAGCGGAGCGGAGGACCTGCTTCACGTCGGAAATGGAGTAGGTGGATCGGTGGAAGATCGACGCCGCGAGAACCGCGTCCGCGAGACCGATCTTCAGCGCATCAGTCAGGTCATCGGGGGAGCCCGCACCACCAGAGGCGATGATCGGGATGGCGACCGCCCTTCGCACGGACCGGAGAAGGTCGAGGTCGTATCCGGTGTTGGTTCCGTCGCGGTCCATGGACGTCAGGAGAAGCTCGCCTGCACCGAGGCGCGATGCCCGAGCCGCGAACGTGACGACGTCGAGCCCGGTGTCGATCCGCCCGCCGGATGTGAAGACATGCCAGCCCGTGCCGACGCGCTTGGCATCCACGGCCACCACCACGCATTGCGACCCGAATGCCTGGGCGCAATCGGCGATGAGTCGTGGCGAGCGCACGGCGGATGAGTTGATCGCCACCTTGTCGGCGCCGGAGCGAAGGACGAGCCGCATATCCTCGACCGACCGCACACCACCGCCGACGGTGAGCGGGATGAACACTTCCTGGGCGATCGCCCTGATGACCCGGTGCATCGTGGACTTGCGATCCGGTGTTGCAGCGATGTCAAGCACGCAGATCTCGTCGGCGCCAGCCTCCGCGTACGCCTTCGCCAACACGACCGGATCCCCTTCATCAGTGAGGTCGACGAACCGGGTGCCCTTGACGACCCGTCCGTCCTTCACGTCGAGACACGGGATGACCCGTCTACGCAACACGGCGGACCACGGATGCCGATTCGACGAAGGCGCGGATGACGTTCAGACCCGCATCGGATGAGCGTTCCGGATGGAACTGCAACCCGACGACATTGTCCCGTCGGACTGCCGCAACGAACGTGGAGTCTCCGTATGTCGTCGTACCCACAGCGAACGGGTGGTCGTCACCCACCACGGCGAACGAGTGCACGAAGTAGAACGGTGCGGTCCCTACCTCGTTGCCGAACAAGGGGTCGGGCAGGTGGTCGACATCGTTCCAACCCATGTGGGGGAGTGGGGATGCATCGAGCTTCTGCACGACACCGGGGACGATCGCAAGCCCAGGGGTCGCGTCCTCCTGTGAGAACTCGAACAGGATCTGCATGCCTACACACACAGCGAGCAGCGGGCCACGGAAGGCTTGTATCGGGTCGACGAGTCCGTTTCGCTTCAGGGTTGCCATGGCCGGTCCCGTCGCCCCGACACCGGGAAGGACCGCACCATCGAACGCATCGAGATCGGTGTCGCCGTCGGTGACCACCGTCACGATCGCTCCCGACGTGCTCAGGGCGCGGTGCATCGAAACCATGTTGCCCGCCCCGTGGTCGAGGAGGGCAATGCGAGGCGACCCCGTTGCATCGGTGGTCGTCACATCGTCCCTTTCGTCGATGCGATACCGACGCGGCGCGGGTCGAGTTCCGCACCGGCACGGACCGCCCGTGCCAGCGCCTTGAATATCGCCTCGGCGATGTGGTGGTCGTTCGATCCCGACGCCTCGATGTTGATCGTGGCACGTGCCGTGCGGGCGAACGCCTCGAGGCTGTGACTGATCATCTGGGTCGACAGGGTTCCGATGCGATCGGCATGGAAGGATGCGTTGAACACGAGATAGGGTCGACCCCCGAGGTCGACCGCAACGCGAGCGAGCGCCTCGTCCATGGGAACGGCCGCATCGCCATATCGATGGATCCCGGCCCGGTCGCCGAGCGCCTCGTCGACCAGGGAGCCGAGCACCAACATGGTGTCCTCGACGGTGTGGTGATCATCGACGTGGAGATCCCCCTTGGTCGTCAGGGTCAGGTCGATCAGCCCGTGGTGTGCGAACGCGGTGAGAAGGTGGTCGAACATGCCCACACCCGTATCGACTTGTGACACGCCGGTGCCATCGAGGTCGAGGTCCGCCGAGATGTCCGTCTCCGCCGTTGTCCGCGTCGTCGCGGCCTTTCTGGTCATGGCAGGTGCTTCCAGAGTGCATCTATCAGGCGGTCGTTCTC
The DNA here is from genome assembly GCA_964505525.1 of uncultured Acidimicrobiaceae bacterium. Taxonomy (GTDB): domain Bacteria; phylum Actinomycetota; class Acidimicrobiia; order Spongiisociales; family UBA5794; genus UBA5794. The sequence continues at coordinate 3,783 of CAZDIQ010000052.1, forward strand.
GTGTGGGGCTCTCACGGTGAATCTCAGGTAATCGGCAAGCGGGCCATCGTTTGCGAAGGTCCTCACGACCAGTCCGCCTGCCATCAGGTTCTCGGACACGCTGTGGGCGTTCGGCCCGATCTCGCACAGCAGGAAGTTCGTCGAGGACGGTCGGACGCTGATCCCGAGCTTTGTCAGCTGCTGCGCAAAGCGGCCGCGCTCTTTGATGAGTCGATCGACACGACGCGCCATCCTCTGGGGTTCACGCAATGCTGCGGTTGCGATCTCGGCAGACATCGATGAGATGCTCCCCGGCGGCCGGACCCCGTCGAGTCTGTCGATCAGGTCGGCGGACCCCATCGCAAACCCGACCCGCAGACCTGCAAGTCCGAAGGCCTTCGACATCGTGTGACAGACGATGACGTTGCTGTAGCGCTCGATGTACGGCGACCAGCGGTCCCTGGTGAACTCGGCGTATGCCGCGTCGATGACCACCACGCCTTTGGCAGCTTCGATGATCGCGTTGATGAAACGATCGTCGAGTCGATCGCCCGTCGGGTTGTTCGGTTCGCACAGCCACGTGACCTCTGAGGTCTCCGCCGCCTCGCCGAGCGATTCGACGGGAAACTCGAGCTTCGGCCCGATGCGCTCGACGCCCACGAACTCAGCCTCGTGCTGGAGCGTGGCGATCTCGTACAGGGTGTACGTCGGGATCGCAGCGCACGCCCGTGCCCGTGCGTGCAGGAAGGCCTTTGCGATGAGCAGGATGATCTCGTCGACGCCCGCGCCTGGAACGACATGCTCGGCGGTCGTCCCGAGGTACTCGGCTGCTGCCTGGCGAAGCGGTAGATAGGACGCACCGGGGTACTCGTTGAGACTGCGTGCCATCGGCGAAACGATGCTCGGGGCCCAGTCCGTCGAGAACGGCGATGTGTTCTGGTCGAATCTGATCACCTGCTCCAGTGGGATGCGGTAGTGCGCCGCGATTTCTTCCGTCGTCGGCTGCCAGTTGTATCTCGGTGCGGTCATTGCATCCCATCCAGTCGCGCTGTCACGGAGTATGCATGCGCATCGAGACCTTCCGCACCCGCAAGGGCGAGGATTGTCGGTGCCAGGGCTTCCAATCCTGCCCTCGTCAAGGTTTGGATCTGACGATACGAACCGAAATCGTCGACGCTCAGAGGACCGTACGACCGTGCCAGTCCACCGGTCGGCAGGACATGGTTGGCACCCGTTGCATAGTCGCCCGCTGCCTCCGGCGACCAGTGCCCGACGAACACCGACCCTGCATTCGGTACCGCGTCGACGTCATCGGGGGCTGTGACCGTGTGGAGCGAGAGGTGCTCGGGCGCCCAGTCGTTCACAAGCGCCAGAGCTTCTGTTGTGGTGGCACACACGACGATGATCCCGTTGTCGGCAAGTGCTTCGGCGATGATGTCCGCCCTCGGGAGGACCACCAGTGCATCGTCGATGGCGGCCAGGACGGCGTCGGCGTACTCGGCGCTCGGGACGGTCAGAAGGACTCCTGATTCTGCCCCGTGCTCGGCTTGGCACATGACATCGGCGGCCACGATGACCGGATCGGCCTGTGCATCCGCGACGATTGCTGCTTCGCTCGGTCCCGCGGGCAGGTCGATGCCGCAGACACCGAACACTGCGAGTTTCGCAGCCGTGACCCACGGACCGCCGGGTCCGACCACCTTGCTCACACGATCGATGGTCTCGGTCCCGTACGCCAGTGCTCCGACCGCTTGGGCGCCACCCATGGCGTACACCTCGATGACACCGAGGAGGCCAGCGGTGGCGAGCACGACGTTGTTCACCGATCCGTCGGGACCCGCTGGTGTCGCAACGCAGATGCGCCCGACGCCGGCGACCTGTGCGGGGATGATCCCCATGATCGCAGACGACGGATATGCGGCCCGTCCGCCGGGGAC
>CAZDIQ010000052.1:5798-11146 GCA_964505525.1 uncultured Acidimicrobiaceae bacterium
CGGGGATGATCCCCATGATCGCAGACGACGGATATGCGGCCCGTCCGCCGGGGACATAGACGCCAACCGAGTCGATCGGGCTCCAGCGTCGCTCGACCGTCACCCCCGGCAGCGTCTCTCGGGTCGCCCGGACCTGGATCTGTTGTCCATGGACGTCACGCACGTTGGCAGCTGCACCGGTGATGGCTTCGGCGAGCGCGTTCGGGAGATCCGAGATCGCCTGTTCGATGGTGTCGACGGGGATCTGCACAGGCCCGTCGCCCGGACCACCTCCGTACTTCGTCGATGCGGTGCGCAACGCCTCATCCCCGTTGACCTCGATGTCCCGCACGATCGATGCTGCAGCGATGCGGATGTCGTTGTCGGGAACAGCGGAGCGGACGGTCAACTCCCGATACTGGGCGGGGGAGAGCTCGTCGAGACGAAGGACGGGAATCTTGACGCTCATGCAAGGACCTGTTGGACGGGCAGAACGAGAATGCCGGTGGCACCCTCGGCCTTGACTGCCGGGAGGACACGCCACACGTCGGACGCCTCAACGACGCTGTGGATGGCGACCATGCCGGGCTCGGTGAGGGGCACGACGGTGGGTGATTCGATGCCGGGGATGATGCGAGCTATCCGTTCGACCGAACCGATCGGGGCATTCATGACCACGTATCGGCGATCCTGGGCAGCTACCGCCGACTGGAGCATGGTGATGACCATGTCGGCCCGGATGTCGCGCTTGTCGCCAACGGACTCGATCAGGACCGCAGAGGACTCGAGGATGGTCACGACGGGTCTGAGACCGTTGACGAGCATGGTTGATCCACTCGAGACGAGGTCGACGACGGCGTCGGCGATGCCGAGTTTCGGTGCCACCTCCACAGAGCCACTGAGCGGGACAAGTCGCACGTCGATCGACTTGGATTCGAAGAACCTGCTCACGACCAGGGGGTGGGATGTTGCGATCCGTGATCCGTCGAAGTCCTCGATCGCGGCGATCGGGCTGCTCTCTGGCACGGCGGCTATGAGCGAACACTGACCGAAACCGAGGTCGAGGGCCACATCGACCGTGACGTCCTGTTCCCGTGTGATGTCGATTCCAGTGATCCCGAGGTCGGCGACCCTGTCAGCGACCATCTCGGGAATGTCCTGTGTACGCACGAACAGCAACTCGATGGGAGTCCCGACCACGGGAACGGTGAGCGACCGTTCGGTCCGCTCGAATCGGAACCCGGCCTGTCTCAGGAGGTCGCACGCGGGTTGTTCGAGGCGCCCCTTCGACGGCATCGCGATGCGCAACGTGTCGAGGTTGTTCCGGTTCATCGTGCACCGACCTTGCCTGCCGGTGGTTCCGGGAGCCGGTCGAGCGCCTGGCGATACCCGCCGGTCCCGTGGTTCAGCCACTGTGCGATCCGGGTGATGGTCGCGGTGCTGACCCCGGTCTCGTCGTGGATGGCGCGGTACGGTGCACCCTGGGCGAGCTGGCGGACCACCCACCATCGTGCGGCCATCTCCTCGAGTTCGCGTCGCGTGCACAAGTCCCGGAAGAAGGCTGCTGCCTCGTCGCGGTCCGACAGCGCGATGATGGTGTCCATCAGCGCTGCCGTCTGGTCGGTGCGCCAGTCCTCCTGCTGTTGCGGTGTGGTCATGCTCTTCGTCCTCCCTCGGACGTGCTAATGTATTAGCATGATAGCACACCATCACAACCAAGTCACCATCGGATTTCCATGCAGGTGATACCAGCCCTCGACATCCTCGACGGCGCTGCCGTGCGGCTGCTGCGGGGCGACTACGCACAGGTGACGGTGTACGACCCGGATCCCGTCGGCCTCGGTCAGCGGTGGTCTGCCGACGGGGCAGCCATGGTGCACATCGTCGACCTCGATGCTGCGCGAGGGAGGGAGCGATCCGCGATGGCGACGGTACGGGGGTTGGTGGACGCCGGTGTGGCGTGTCAGGTCGGCGGTGGGATCAGGACACCCGCGGACGCGTCGGAGTTGATCGACGCCGGTGCTGCCCGTGTGGTCGTTGGTTCCGCATTCGTCGATCCGGACGGACAGGGGGACGAAATCGCCGCGGCGGTCGGACCGGATCGCGTCGTCGCAGCAATCGATGTGCGAGACGACCTCGCCAAGGGTCACGGTTGGGTGTCGGGTGGCGTTGCCTTCCGCGACGTCGTCGGGCGAGCGCTTCGTGCCGGCGTCGAGCGGATGCTTGTGACAGCGATATCCGTCGACGGGACGATGGAGGGGCCGGATCTCGAACTGTTGAGGGACGTCGGTTCGATCGATGCAGCGATCCGGGTGATCGCGTCCGGGGGAGTCGGGTCCATCGAGGACATCCGGTCGTTGGCCGGGGAGCGGGTCGAGGCGGTCGTGGTAGGACGCGCTCTGTACGAGCGCCGCTTCACGGTCGCCGACGCCATCGAGGTGGCGGCGTCGGGCGCCCCCTGATGAAAGAGAGGACGCAACTCGCGTCACGCCCTCTCTTTCCGGATCGCCTTGCAGTAGGAGCTACAAGGCGGTTCTGGTAGCCCTAGCCATCTTCCTTCCTGTGGGTCAGGAGAACAGCGAGAGCTCCTCCCACAAGGAACATGATTGCCAGAAGCACGATCGAGTCCGTGTTCACACCGGTGACCGGCAGAGTGTCGGTCACGACCCCGAAGTCGGCAGTCAGCACCGATCCACCTTCGGGAAGACCGATCGTGTAGGCACCGGGTGTGGTGAACCTGAGCGGCGTCGTGCTCGCATTGGGCACCGAGCTCAGGGCGACCGACACCGTGTAGCTGCCGGCCGGAAGACCGCTGAACAGGTACATGCCAGACGCATTCGTCACCGTCGTCATCGTGGTCTGGACTCCCGGGGTGACCGGATCGACATCCTGACCGTTGTTGCCGACGATCGTCACCGTGACGTTTGCGATACCGACCTCGGCGCCATCGAGGACACCGTTGCCGTTCGTGTCGTACCAGACCGTGTCACCGATGATGCCCGAAGCAAGGACCTGGAAGACGCTTGCGCTGTCGCTGACCTCGGGTACCGGGCGACCCCACGCGTCGGTGCCACCTGCGGTCGCCGTGTTGGCTGCGGGCACACCTGCAATGGAGCTGTCGCATGTGAACGTGACACTCTCGAGGGGATCGAGGGACGTCTTGCCCGGAGCGATCGCATCGAGGGCCGCCACCAGCTCGGTTTCACAAGCTGCCGCATTCGGATCCGTCAGGTACACGGTTTCGACGACCCATTGCGTCGGGTTCCCGACCGTGATCTGCCACGTGATGATCGTCGGGAAGGTCGTGCTCGACGGCAGGAACACCTGGTCAACGTAGTCGCCGGTTGTGGGGTCATACACGAGCTTGTCGATCGTCAGCTCCCCACCCGGCTCCGGACGGACGGTGATTTCTGCGCAGTCGTCGGCGGTGACATCCCTGCCAGACGAGTCCCCGGAGCCCGATGCCGTGACCACGTCCACTTTCGTGCCGGGGGTCGGGCAGCTGGCGTCCGTCGCACTTGTCATGTCGGCCGTCACGACGATCGAGAACTCGCAGGTGAAATCGCCACCGGCTGGGATCACGATCGTCGGGTCGGCATTGCAGGTGTTGGATGCGAGCCCAGCGGCAGTCGGGATGGCGAGCAGGTCGATGTCCGCTCCACCGATGTTCTCCGTGAGCGTGTCGATGGTGACCGACTCCGTGTCGGAAAGGTTGCTGATGATGACCTCGAACGTGACGGTGTCGCCGTCATCGATGTCACCCGTTGTCACGACCGACTTGTCCACGGCGATCACAGGCTCCGGATTGACGGTGAGGTCGGCACAGTCGTCGTCCGAGGACCGCGTTCCCGTCAACTTCCCGACACCGACCACGGCAACGACGTCGATCTTCGCATCGGCGTCGCATCGGTCGTCCGAGGCTGACGTCATCGAGGCCGAGACCACGATTGCGAAGGTACACGTGACTGACCCGTTCGGCTCGACGTGGAGCGGCAGGTTGTTGTTGCACGTGTTCATCGCGAGACCTGCAGCGTCAGGGACCTCGAGGAGATCGATGTCGCCACCACCGATGTTCTCGGTGAGGGATGTCACGGTGAGCCACTCGTCATCCGAGCCGTTCTCGATCGTGACGTCGAACGTTGCGAGATCACCCTCATACAGATCGCCTTGTGTGATCAGCGTCTTGGTGACACTGATGTCGGCAGGGTCGATCGGATCGAGGACCACACACACCGCGTGGACACTGTTCGTCGTGTTCGCAGGACCACCGTGCCGCACGATGACACTCGTCTGGTCCGTACCGAGGGTCAACACAGAACCGAGTGTTCCCTGGGCGAGATCGGCGTTCCACGGTATGTCGCCCGTGACGGCGCTTGTGGTCCCACCGAAGTCGAGGTACCAGACCTCGCTCGTTTGTCCCGGATTGGTCTCACCCTTCACCGAGTGGGCGTCGTATGACGCCCATGAGACGTTGTAGCTTCCGGCTGGGATGCTGACGGCGATGGGGCCGACCTGGTTGGGGCTCAACCCCGGAGCTCCGAGCATGAAGCCGCCATTGCCGCTCGGGTCGTCACCGAATATGTCGACCACGATCCCATCGTGGGCGCCGAACGGGCACACCAATGTCGGCTTGTAGTGCGAGTCGTCCGTGTCGGTCACGACCGGCTTGTCGAGCGGTGTCCCCACGGCGGTGGCAGTGTTGGCATGCTGTTTGTGGTCCACGGCGTACCACGAGACACTCGAAGCCGTACAAACGACGGATTGACCCGGATCAAGGCTGAAGGTGCCGTTGCCGCCGGGGCACACGATGGTCGCACCGTCGTTGTTGTCGTCCGTGACGGTCACGTTGCGGAGCGTGAGCTGACCCGTGTTGGAAACCGTGTACTCCCAATTGACCGCATCACCCGCTGGGATGGTCGGTCCTGGTGGGGTATCGGCCTGTGCACCGTTCGTCGTCTTCTCGACGTTGATGCGCGGTGCACAGATCGCCGCCACGAGGTCAGGCAGGGCCGTGGTGAGGTTGGCGAAGCTTGTAACGCTGCCAGAGTCGACGACCTGTCCGAGTCGTCCGAACGGCGTCACCGGATCACCAGCCGTCGGCGTGCTCGTGAATGCCGATCCGGCCCCGATGCCATAGACGGTTCCCCGCGTCTTTGCCTTCAGGGCGTCGGCGTTGGCGATCGCAGCGGCCGTGGCCTGGTTCCAGCCGCTGACGTTGTCCGAATAGCTGTTTCCGATGGATCGGTTCGGGTTGCCGTCGGTGATGAAGATGACGGCATCGGCCGCCGTGAACGATGTCGTGGCCGAGGCGAGAGCGGCATCCCAGTTCGTGTAGACGTTCGACCCGGTGAACGCCTGATACCCGTTCC
>CAZDIQ010000052.1:11246-14197 GCA_964505525.1 uncultured Acidimicrobiaceae bacterium
GCGGCATCCCAGTTCGTGTAGACGTTCGACCCGGTGAACGCCTGATACCCGTTCCCGCCGACGTTGTTCATGTAGTTCGACAGGGCCGAGCTGCCGACTGACGTGTACGGAACCTCAGCAATCGCTGGTACCCCGAATCGGACGATGCCGACCCGCGAGGACGCTGCGACGGCATTGAGCTCGGCGACGAACGCGTTGACACCGGAGCGCACCGCGTTGATGCCAGCGTTCGAGTTGTTCGTCATCGACCCCGATGCGTCAAGCACGAGGACGACATCGACACCGCACGAGTCGACAGTTGCTGCTGCCGTCGGTGATGCGCTTGGAGCAGCAATCGGAACGGCGACCACCAATGTGAGCGCGAGGAGAGCGGCCGACACGGCCGTAACGATTTGTCGAGCAAGCCCGCGTGCGAGCACCCTTGATCCAGGCATATGCCTTCCTATTCCTTTCAGCGCGGGGTTCACCCCCCACGTGCTCGCAATCAAGCCCATGATCGCGAGCGTTTTCGTTCCGCCGGGAAGCCCATCCCGACGCAACGATTCAGCCTTACCTATGGAACCGCGACGACCCTTCGACCACATGGGTCGAAGGCCCGATCGCGACCACCTCCGTCACCGTATAGCTACTCTGCGTGGTCGGCAATGGTCAATCCGTGGTCGGCGTGGTAGCTAGTCATGGTCGATCGGCAGCAAGGTCGCTACCTTCACCACCCATGGCAGCACCCACCTTTGATGACTTCTCGGCGCTCGGTCTTCGGGTCGGCACGATCGTTCGTTGCGAACCGAACACCGGGGCACGCGACGAAGCTCTGTGTCTGTGGATCGATCTCGGGGATGATCAACCCGTCCAGTCGTCGGCGAAGATCACGGATCTGTATCAGCCGGAACGGCTCGTGGGGACCCAGGTGGTGGTGGTGACCGGTTTCGAGCCGATGCGTGTCGGCGGGTTCCGTTCCGATGTGTTGGTCCTCGGAGCGCTGACCGACGACGGTGTGGTATTGCTTCGGCCGGATTCCGAGGTCGACCCCGGTTCATCCGTCGCATAGCAATCGCCGATGTCGGGAATCTTGACCGCCGGAACCGCAAGACGTCCCGACACATGGTCGAGGACCGCGTTGCCCGAGGTCAGCCACCTCCAGATGATCATCGCCTCTTCGAGCTCAGCCATCGAGCGCGGTCGCTCGACACGGTCGCCAGCGACGGTCGGCAAAGGCCGCTGCATCCCTGCGGGATGGCAGCTCTCGAGCGACCCCCGATTGATCGAGACGTGGGTGCCATCGACCCCGCGAGCCGTGATGATCAGAGCGTCCTGGAGCGCATTCCACGATCGCCGCTCGTCGAGGGCGCGGATCAACGCCAGCCACCGGTCGCGCACGGCGGCTGCGTCCTCGAACCGGTGGTGGTCGACGAATACCTTCATCTTGCGCGCCAATCGGGTGGCGGCCTGGCCCGAGTCGCCACGCATCATGCGCTCGACCCCGGCGACGATGTCCGTGTATGCGGCGTCGCTCGTTCCGTCACATGGGCATGATGTGAATCCGATCTCGGTGTAGCGGTCACCCTTGCATGGGGTACCGCAGCGCCTGATCGTCGAACCATCCCACAACGCCCACAGCACCAGCTCGGCTGCTGTTCTCGAACGGAACGGTCCGAGGTCGGCACGGCCGGATCCAGGCGACCTGACCAGTTGGAGCCGCGGGTACTTCTCGTCACTCAACCTGACCCAGTGCAACGATCGTGGGGGTTTCGACCGTCGGTTGTAGATCGGGCTGTGTTCGTTGATGCGACGGATCTCAAGGATCGATGCCTCGAACTCGCTTGCGGTCGTACGGTGCTGGATGCTCGCCAGTTCCCTCAACATGTCGTCGACCTTGCGCCGTGTGTCGCCTGCGAAGTACGAGCGGACACGCGATCGCAGATTCGTTGCTTTGCCGACGTAGATCACCGATCCCGAAGAGTTCACGAATTCGTACACCCCGGGTCGACGGGGTAGGTGTTCCGTCAGGTCGAGCTTTCCGATGGCCCGGGAGCCCTTGATCGACGGCAGCGCCAGCAGATCGTCGAGGTGGGTCACGCCGATTGATCCGGCGCGCTCGAGCAGGCACCAGAACACATGCGCCGTCGCGATCGCGTCGTCAAGCGCTCTGTGGTTCGGTGTGGTGGGTGACCGGAAGTGGGCGGCCAAACTCGACAGCTTCAGGTTCCTGACCTCCTTGTTGACGAGCCGTCGTGCGAGACGCATCGTGTCCGCCGATGCGTGCGGGAGTCTGCCGTATCCGAGTCTGAGCGATGCCGCATTCAGGAACGAGATGTCGAACGCGACGTTGTGGCCGACGATGACCGCATCCCCGAGGAACTCAAGGAACGACGGCAGCGCCTCGCCGATCCGTGGGGCATCGATCACCATCGCCTGGGTGATTCCGGTGATCACCGTGATCTGGGGAGGAATCGGGGCGCCGGGGTTGACGAGCGTCTGGAATCTCCCGGTTTCGACGCCACCCAGGTACTTGACCGCACCGATCTCTGTTATCTCTGATCGATCCGGGCCGACCCCGGTGGTTTCGAGGTCGAGCACACAGAAGGGGACCTCTGCGAGAGGGGTGCCCAAGTCGGTGAACGAACGCTGGCCTACGATTGTCACCGTTTCGACGCTAGTCGAACATACGTTCGATGCCAAGCTTCTGATTCGACCGTTCACGCACGACAGTACATTTGCCGGTGTGAGGGACACCCAGTGGAATTGACAGGCCAATTGTGGTTCAGGTTCGGATCCCCCGAGGTCTGGCTGTTCTACCGCTTCGTGCGTGCCGTGGCGGCGGGGCGCACGTCGGTTGCCCTCGACTGGCTTCCCCTGCCCGGTGAGAACGAGGATCTGTCGATGAGCGTCTATCTCTCCCTTGAAGACCCGATGTCGAGGGGTCGGTTCCTGCATGCGTTGCTCGGCCTGGT
>CAZDIQ010000053.1:0-14066 GCA_964505525.1 uncultured Acidimicrobiaceae bacterium
ATGAAGAGCACAGGACACGCCAGTTGGCAAGGCAGCCTTTTTGAGGGATCAGGGACCGCGACGCTCAACAGCGGTGCAGGTGGCCCGTTTCCGGTGAGCTGGGCAAGTCGGACCGCGGAGTCCGCGGGTAAGACGAGCCCTGAGGAATTGATTGCGGCCGCTCACGCTGCCTGTTTCTCGATGGCCCTTTCGAACATGTTGGCAAACGCAGGCAACGCAGCCGAGAACCTTGACACGACGGCCGTTGCGACCTTCGAGAAGACGGATGCCGGGATGCGGATCACCACCATGGAGATCACCGTGGTCGGGACGGTCCCTGGGTTGTCCGCCGAGGACTTCGCCACCCACGCCGCCGCGGCCAAGGACGGATGCCCGGTTTCGAACGCCCTCAAGGGGAACGTCGACATCACCGTCGCTGCCTCGCTGGCGTAGAGGGATCCGACCCACCCCGCCGCGGTGATGGATGCACCGACAGTGACGGGGTTAATATCGGAATTCGTCGAGGAGAGATCCGCCGGAGGGATTCGTGCGTAAATCTTGGATACCAGTCTTCCTGATCTGGTTGATATTGACCGTTCTCGGTCTCCTCCTCGTAATGAACACCAGCGTGATGCCAGCGGTGTTCTCCGAACAGGGCGAGCACATCGACGAGGCCTACGAACTGCTCGAGGTCCTCGCCGTACCGGTGATGGCGCTCATTTTTGCGATCATGATCTGGGGAGCGATCGCGTGGCGGTCCGCAGGGGCAGAGCGCGAGGACGGACCTCCCCAGAGAGGCGGCAAGGGTGTGATGACGGTCTGGCTTGTGGTCACCGTCGCCCTCGGCATCGGGATTCTCATCAACCCCGGCTTCACGGGGCTCGCGGCGGTGCGTGGTGAACCGGTCTCGGACTACGTCATCAACATCACGGGCAACCAGTTCTTCTGGGAGGTCGAGTACCCGAACGGTGCGGTGGCGTTCGACGAACTCGTCGTCCCGGTCGAAAAGCGCGTCCGGTACGACGTGAACAGCAACGATGTCATCCACTCCTTCTGGATCCCCGCGTTCCGCACCAAGATCGATGCCGTTCCTGGCCGCCAGACCCGCGTCTACATCAACGCGACCCACACCGGCACCGGTGAGGATGACATCAACCTGCGGATCCAATGTGCGGAACTCTGCGGCGCCGGGCACGCCGGTATGGTGATGCCCGTGAGAGTTGTCGAAGACGAAGAATGGCACGAGTACATCGATGAGCTTCTGGCGGAGGGGTAGGCGATGAAGTACGTCTTCCGCGGAGTCCTTCTCGGTGTCATCGGCTACATCGTGGGCGTGTGGCTCACTGTCGCGATCCGCGGTGGGAACCCGACGGACGAAGTTGCTGTCGTGTTCGGGTTCATCCTCGGGCTCATCGGTTGGCTCGGCGGTATCGGCTGCTTCGAAGCCTTCGGTCGCCAATGGTTGGGCAAGAACCCCAAGACCTCACCCGAGAAGGGATGGCACCGCTACTTCGAGTTCTCGATCGACCACAAGGTCATCGGCATCCAGTACGGCGTCACGTTGCTGGCGGTGCTCCTGATCGGCGGGATCTCGGCGATGCTGATGCGGATCGAGCTCGCATCGGCCGGCGAGGGCATCCTCACCCTGTCGGAGTTCAACAAGGTCGTGTCGATGCACGGGATCCTGATGGTCGCGGTCGCCGTGGCGGGCATCATCGGAGCGTTCGGCAACTACATCATCCCGATCCAGATCGGCGCCGCCGACATGGCTTTCCCCAGACTCAATGCCCTCGCGTTCTGGCTGGTACCGGCAGTCGCCGTCGGACTCCTGAGCGCACCGCTGCTCGGGTCGTTCAACGCAGGTTGGACGGCATACGCTCCGTTGTCGGTCACGAACGACAGTGGGCAGATCCTCTTCAACCTGGCGATCGTGACGTTCGGGCTGTCGTCGATCCTCGGTGGTATCAACATTCTCGTGACGACGATCACGATGCGCGCCCCCGGTATGACGTGGGGTCGCCTTCCCATCTTCACGTGGGCGGGTATCGCGACCTCCCTGCTGACCTTCTGCATCACGCAGTTCTTCGCAGGCGCCCTCGTCCTCGTGACGATGGACCGGGTCGTCGAGACCGCATTCTTCTCCCCTGAAGTGGGCACGGCCCTTCTGTACGAACACATATTCTGGTTCTATTCGCACCCCGCGGTCTACATCATGGTGCTCCCCGGCTTCGGGGTGATTCTCGAACTCGTGACGACCTTTTCGCGAAAACCGCTCTTCGCGTACCGCGCCGTCGTCGTGGCGATGCTGTCCATCGTGGGGCTCTCGGTCGTCGTCTGGGCCCACCACATGTTCGTGTCCGGTATGGCGGAATTCCTCCAGGGTCCGTTCATGATCCTCACCGAGGCCATCTCGATCCCGACGGGAATCATCTTCCTGTCGATGATCGGCACCCTTTGGCAGGGGAAGCTCTGGTTCCGTACGCCGTTGATCATCGCGTTCGGTTGGCTGTTCAACTTCCTCATCGGCGGCATCACGGGAATCTTCCTTGCCGACGTGGCGACCGACATCCATCTGCACGACACGTACTACGTGGTCGCCCACTTCCACTACACGATTGTGGGCGGCGGCATCTTCGGTCTGCTGGCCGCGATGTTCTATTGGTTCCCCAAGATCACCGGGCGGATGTACAACGAGCGACTCGGCAAGATCTTCGCGATCTGGGTCACGGTCGCCTTCAACACGACGTTCATTCCGCTGTTCTGGCTCGGTATCAACGGTATGAACCGCCGCGTCGGTGACTACCCCGAGGCGTACGAGGGCGTGAACCGGTTTGCGTCCATCTCGGCACTGATCCTCGGGACGAGCTTCCTCCTGTTCGTCGGCAACCTCCTGTACTCGGCTCTCCGCGGCCCGAAGGCAGGTCCGAATCCGTGGAACGCACGGACGATCGAATGGCAGGTCTCCTCACCGCCTCCCCAGCACAACTTCACTTCCCAGCCCCGCGTGGTCTCGCACCCGTATGACTACGGGACGAACGCAGGACCCCATGTCGTGTTCGACACACCCGGGTCGGGCTCGCATGGTGTCGCTGCGCAGGAGGTGCCGGTATGACCGTCGAACAGGTCGCGATCGACCGCGAGTCGCTCAAGAAGGCGACGCGCAAGGGCGTCATGGCAGCGGTGTTCCTTGCGGTCCTGTCGATCATCGAATACTTCATCGCCGTCGAGGTCGAACAACCGCTATGGCCGCTGTTGCCGATCGTCGCCCTCAAGTGCTGGATCATCCTCGACGTGTTCATGCATGTGCGGGCCGTGTTCCACGCGGAGGATGATCACTGATGACGACCGACATCGCCCCCGATCATGTCGAGACCGACGACGGTCACGGCGACGAGCATCATGAATACCACCAGGACATGTCCTTCCAGCCGAGGGCGAATCGCATCGGGCTTTGGCTGTTCATCTTCTCCGAGTGCTTCCTGTTCGCCGCGTTCCTGTCCGCTCGTTATTTCACGACGGGTACGAGCCGACCGGAGGAACTGAACCAGGAGCTCGCGCTGCTCCTCACGATGGTTCTGCTTGTGTCATCGATCAGCGCCTACCTGGCTGAGACATCGATCAAGTACAACCATCGTCGGAACTTCGTGATCTTCACGATCACGACGATCGCCCTCGGCCTCGTGTTCATGGGTGGTGTGACGATCGAGCTCGGGGAAGCGCATCACCACTTCCCACCGGGAACTCCGTACGGGTCGTCATACTTCATGCTCATCGGACTCCACGCGTTCCACGTCATCACCGGCCTGATCGGGCTCCTCATCGTGCTCGGGCTCGGGATCAAAGGCCACTACGGGAGCACGGACTACTGGCCGGTCGAAGGTGTCGTCAAGTACTGGCACTTCGTCGACCTCGCGTGGGTGATCATCTACCCCACGCTGTATCTTTTCTAGATGCAAGAAACCGCCGAGAAGCGACCAGTCTCACGGCGACGCAAGATCATCGAGGCCGTCGTCCTTATCGCCGGATCCATGGTGTTCGTCGGGATCCTGTCGTCGATCGCCCTGCTCATCTACACCGACGGATCGCGCGAACCCACCGTTCGGACCATTGTCATCCCCGATGGTGCCAACGAGAAGATCCTCAGGGGTGAGAACCCGCTCGAGATCTCATCGACCGAGAGCTTCCTGGCCGATGACACGCTCGTACTCGACAACCAGGACTCGGTCACCCATGTTCTGGGCGCTTGGACGGTTCCCGCCCACACGATCCGCCGATTCGAGCTCCAACCCGCCTACGGAGGTTTGTTCGTGTGTTCCCTGCACCCGTCGGGAGCCATCACACTCGACATCAAACCGCGGGACTACGACGTCAAACTGGTCGCCGCCCCCACGCTCGGATTCGGTTTCGCGCTCGGTCTTGTCCTGTGGATCGGCATCAGCGTCTCCAGAGTCATGGGTGCGGGAGGAGACGGATACGGCCGCGACGATGTCGGCGATGACGACGATTCGGAGTCCTCAAACGCCGCGAACGGATCGCTGGGAATCTGACGGACCGTCGGCCGGTTCCACCAGCGGAGAACCACCGAAGAGTGCACGACCGCCAACGACAAGGACACACATGTCACTTCCACAGTTCCGCCCCGGTTGGGAGCCGACACGGCTCACGTTGCAGAAGTACGCCAAGGCGATCACCGCCCTCCCGAGGGTGGGAGCCGAACCGGACCGGCACTGGACCCATGTTTCGCTCAACGCGGTCAGGGGTCCGCAGGGACTCGAGGCATTCTCGTCCACTCCCGTGCCCCTGAACGACGGGACCCAACTCGTGTCGACGTTCGATGTCCTTGGGGGATCGATCGTGGCCTCCGCAGGGGATGATCACATCGCGTTCGTGTTGCCCGATGGGCCATCGCCGCACTCGATCGGATCGGCCGTTGCAGAACTGGCCGCGTCCCACGGGTCGGCGTTCGATGTCGATGTGGATCGATACGCGGACGCCGACGCGCAGGTGTACGACGAGGAGGACGCACTCGCGTGGTTCACGAACACCGCCTGGGTCACCTCGGTGTTCGATGAATTCAACGCAACGCTGCCTGGAATCACGCTTGGCCCTCACATATGGCCGCACGGATTCGATGTGGCAACCGAGTGGATCAGCCCCAAGGTCGTCGAGGATTCCGACGGAGCGAAGGCGCAGATCATGATCGGGTTCTTTCCCCCGGGAGATCCGTACTTCTACATCAATCCGTGGCCGTTCGACCCTGCGTGGGCGACCGTCACCCCGCCACACGGGGCGGTCTGGAACACGGACGGATGGAACGGGCTCAAGCTCGACGTGGCGGATCTCGACGGGGTCAACGACCGGCAGATCGTTCTCGACATCGCCGACTTCGTCCACACACTCACGCGACCTGCGCTCTCATAGATCAGCGCAACGCTCGCAAGGGCGGTAGCGTGACGCCGGCCGATTCACAGAGGAATCCGATGCGTCGTCGCGACAACATCATCAAGAAGATCGTGGCATGGGCGATGTCGTTGCTGTACCACCGTGTCGAGGTGCGTCACGCTCCGGGTCTGACGGGGATCGGGCCCGAGATAGCGAACGGCAGCCACTTCGGCGGGTTCTCTGACCCGCTTCTCCTTGTCTATGCCATGGATCGGGTGCCACGCTTCATCGGGCGCGATGCCATCTGGAAGAACCCTGTGGCCAGGGTCGTCGTCAACTGGGTCGGGGCGATTCCCGTGCACCAACGCGGTGACGGGCCCGGAGGACGGGCATCGAACGACGAGATGTTCGCGTCGACGTATGAGGCGCTGCGCGACAACCAGCTTGTTGCGATCTTTCCCGAGGGGATAACCGTCGACGATCCATCGATCGCCGCGATCAAGACAGGTTCGGCCCGTATCGCCCTCGGTGCACGCGCCAGCGGTGTCGAAGGTATCCGGATCGTGAGCGCGGGTATCCACTACGAGAACAAGGCCGCACTTCGCTCCGATGTGTTCATCGACGTCGGGTGGGCGTTCGATCTCGACTCGTGGGTCGAGGAACACTTCGGGCATGCGGACGTCGTCGACTCGTCGAATCACGACGCGGTACGGGCGCTCACCGATGAGATGGAACGCAGACTCCGCCTTGCCGCCCCCGACTTCGAGGATTGGGTGACAGCGAGAGCCCTGTCGAACGCCGCTGCGGTCGCACTCCGCGATCCCGTTGGCGCACAAGCCGACGTGGGGCACGGGGATCGCGAACGGCTCGCACGACTTCTCGATGCGTCCGACGATGCGTCGAAGACCAACACCGTCGAGGCGATGGCGACCTACCAGGCCGACCTGGATGCTGTCGGCATCAGTGACGAGATGTTCGTAGAAGGCTTCCGGACACCCCGCTCGTTCCTATGGCACATCGTGCGCACACTCGCCATCGGGTTGCTTCTGTTGCCTTTCGCGGTCGTGGGTCTGCTGATCAACGTGATACCGATGTTCCTCGTCTGGCTGATCGGTCGCCTCAAGGTCTCGGACGCGATGATGGCGACGGTGAAGCCACTCGGCAGCCTCGCTGTGTTCCTGATCATGTGGACTTTCTGGGTGGTGGTGGCGTGGCGGGTCAGGGACGTCGAAACGGCGTTTGCGACCGCACTGCTGCTTCCCGTATACCTCTACGCGGTGATCGCGTTCGCCGAACGGATCGGATACCTCGCGGCAGGGTTCAAGGGTCTGTTCCGTTCACGGTCGGGGGCAGGCGTCTACGAACAGATCGGGATCCATCGGGCGGCGGTCGTGGAGGCCGTGGCTCAGGCGCTGTGAATCTTGCCGAGTTCGATTGCCTCGGCCCTCGAGATCTCGGACGCCCGCAATTCACCCTCGATCCGAGCGAGTTGCACACCCGACACGTCGGTGAAGCCGTATGCCGCCTTGACGAACGATGCCAGGTCCGCCCGATAGTCGTGACCGGATGAGTTGAACTGACCAGGCACGACCGTCGCAGCGTTCTTCGTGTCGATGAGACCCTGGAAGAAGGCAATGCCAGGCAACCAACGCTGGTTGGGATTCGTTCCGCGCCCACGATCGTCTTTCGTCAGCCACTCGGGGATCTCGATGGCGTCCTTGACGGCGAACTTCGTTACCGGGTCGTTGTGATGGTTCAGCAGGACATAGTTCGGGATCTCGTTCGACTTCTCGTACTCGGCGAGGTCGGTGGGGGAGTCGAACGTCGGATAGCCGCTGTCGACGAGTCGGAGGAAGAGTTCCGAGCCGACCGGTGTACCGACCCAAAGAGCCCGGTCGATGATCAGGTCTGCCCCCTGTGATGCCTGGAGTACGCCGGCCTGCCCAGCCGTGGCACCGAGGCTCTCGCCATAGGCGAGGAGTTCGCAGGCAACACCCCGGGAATCGATCTCCTCACGGATCCTGGTCACGAGACCGCCATGGAGTCGTGCTGCCTTGGCGACCTTTCCGATTGACATCATCGACGGCAGTGATCCGTACTGGATCGCCACGGTGGCACAGTTCCCGAGACTCATGTACTCCATCGCCTCGGTTGCGATGTAGTTGACATATCCCGTCCCGGCAGGGCTCGCCGCGAGGATCCTCGGGCGATCGAACGCGCCACAACGATCGAGCTCCCTGATCGCCAGTTCGACGAGTTCGTCCTCAGAGTCGCCCGACTCGATGCCGACGTACACCCGTATCGGGTCGGCGACCGCGGCTGTGCCCATCACCCGCTCGATGGATTCCCGCGTCGTTGTGGAGGAAACCAGTCGACGACCCTGGAGACCGAGGGTTGCGTACGGGACGGACGACACGCGTGCACCTGAGACGAAATCCGTCTCGGGGGCTCTGGCGTACGCGATCTCGATCGCGCGGTTCCCTGCGGCGATCTTTCCTGCGACTCTCGCACCGGCGAGTTTGACACCCAACGCAATGCCTGCCACGGCGGCGGCGGAACCCGCCACCCCCAATGCTGCGCGGGCGGGCCTGGACGTCCCGAGGTGCTTCGTCAGTCGACCGCCGAGGCGAACCGCACCGACGAGGGCACCCAGCGCAGCAAACGACCCGACACCGACCGCTGCACTCGTGGCGAGATACTTGGGGTCCGGGGACTCGGTACCGAGTCCGACGGCATGGTGGGTGTCCGTGATGACCGCGCCACCGAGGGCTCCGGTCGCCGAGATCTTGGCGAAAGGCGAGCCCTTGCCGGTGACGAGCCGTGCATACGTCTCCGCGGCGAGGAGTTCGACACCGATGTCGAGCCATGCTGCGCGCTCGGGCGTCAGCACACCGGAGGACTCGATCGATCGCCCGAGCACCCCGACGGTGCGCGACCCGGTGACGACGACACCTGCCGTCTTGAGCAGCGGTTTCGTGAGTGGTCGGGGCAACAGGTCGAGAGCAACGGACGCCGTTGCACCTGCGACGAATCCGCAAGCAATCGCCCCACCCGTGATCAAACCCTGATCGATCGCGCTGCGAGGCATGAGACTGGGTTCATACGCCTTGGTCGCGAACCGGCTGGCCGCAGCCAAGCCTGCGATGAAAGCGGTGGATCTTCGTATCGCCATCGTGCTCAGTCCGTGACTGCGGTGATAATCGACGACGCAACCGCAAGTATCAGGGCGCCGAGAAGGGTCGACTGCCAGCCGGTCGATGCGATGCCCCAGTCCATCTCATCTGCAAGCCACAGGACGCCCGCCATGAGCGCGATGTTGACGACGAGGGAGAACAACCCGAGTGTGACGACCCTGAGGGGGAGGGTGAGGAGATTGGCGACGGGTTTGATGAAGGCGTTCACGACCCCGATGATGAGTGCAATGAGCAGGAGTGTGACCCAATCGTTGTCCCAGGTCAGGCCCTTCACGAGGAAGAATGTGAGCCAGACCGCGCCGGCCATCGCGGCTATCCGAATGAGATATTTCACCCGATTCATCCTAGCGACGGCTCAAACCTCTATTCCAAACAAGGGCTTCTTCCTGTACAGTGGTTCGGAGGAAGGTGTTTCACTGTGCCACGACCGAACAAGCCCATAATCCCGGCTCCGCCGTCGCAGCTTGTGGTTGCTTCGCGTGGATCGCGATGGGCGAAACACGCAGGGCCGGAGAACTCCTCCCAATACGAACCCGACGGTCTGATCCTCGTCGATCCCATGACCCATGAGACGGTCATGGAGGTCGATGTGAGCACCGACGCCCCGGTCATCACGGTCACCCAGGAGCCGTCGGTCAGGGTCGTTCAACCTGCACCCGACATCCAACCCGCACCGGAACCCAAGGTTCTGTATGAGTGGCAATCGGAGCGATCGATCGAGGGACGCAAGTACCACCGCTTGGACGGTCTCGTCCCCGTCGAAACCCCCGCCGGAGACTTCTAGGCCTCTGGTCTGCCGCAGACGTCCTCAAGCTGGTTCAAACCGAGCTCCTGGACCGCGCGTTGCGGGTCGCTGATAATCAGGTCGACGTGCTCGTGGATCAGCGGGATGTTCGGAACACGACCCGGTTTGCCGTCGTCGCGGAACTTGAGGTGGTACTCAGGCGGGATGAACCGGATCGATACGACGTTCTCAAGATCGATGATCGGCTTGAGGTCGACGAGCTTGGGCAACGCCTCGATCGGGATGTCGGTGAGCATCGTGTCCTTGATCACGTTGGCGAGTGTCTGGAAGTTGCGCAGCAATGACACGGGATCGAGCTGATGCGCCATTGCCTCGATCACACAGCGTTGGCGATTCATGCGGAAGTAGTCAGAGTCCTGATGGCGGCTGCGTGAATAGGCCAGCGCGAGGTGTCCGTCGAACTTCTGCATGCCCGTCTTGATGTCGATGACTTCGGTCGAGACGCCGTCCTCGGACGGGTACTCGGCGTCGTAGACGGGCTCGGGCACATACATCTCGACCCCGCCGAGCGCATCGACGATCTCGACGAACCCGTCGAGATTCACCATGGCGTAGTAGTCGATGGGAATCCCGAGGAACTCGGAAATCACACCCTTCACCGCGTTGACCGACGGGGTCCCCGGTCCGGGGAAGGCGTCGGGGTGCTGTTCGCCCGCCACCCAGAGTTCGTTGATCAGTTCGGGGTAACAGTTGCAGTCCCACACGCCCATGCCGGCAGGAAGCGGCGACTGGGTCCAGTTGCGCGGAACCGAGAACATGGCGGTTTCGCCGGTTTGTGGATCGATCGACACGGTGATCATCGTGTCTGTCCTGATGCCGGTTCGACCGGTACCGAAGTCGCCGCCGATCAGGAGGATGTTGAGCCGTTCCTTGCCGTCCCACGGGGCGTCGCCCACGGGAGCGACCGTCGAGTCCGTGGTTCCGGTGCCGTCGGTGGTCGGGATGGTTTCGCCGGTCTCACTCGTGGCAGGCGGTGAGGTCGCCGGTGGCGACGTCGGCGTTGATGACGCACCGAACACGGTCGTGATGAGGTCGTACTGGATCATGTCGTAGTACCCGAACATGGCGTGGGGGAGTAGCAGGACGATCACGAGGCCGAAGCCTGCGATCAGCATCGCTCCTGCAGGCGTCTTCGAGCCGGCAGGCAGAGCGGCCTTGCCCGTGCGATAGGCGTCATCTGCGGCCCAGATCCGGTAGCCGAGCAGGATGATGTTGCCGATCATCATCAGGGCGAGCGAGGACGGCTCGATCCACAACTTTGCAAGAGTGAGCTCATCGCCGAAGAAGAAATACAGGATGGCGAGGAGTGCGATGTCGATGCCGACGAGGATCGTGCCCTTGCGTCTGTCGCCGACGATGAATTGCCCCACACCAGGAATCAGCGCTGAGGCTGCTGCTGCGAGGAGGGGCTTGGAAGAGGAGCGTGGCGGGGACGAGCTGGTCATCGATGGGATGGTATGTCGGCGTCCTGACTAGTAACGGTATTGTGGCGGACGTCCGGCGGGCCATTCCGTCGGCAATCCGCAGGTGACCGTTACGCTCCCCAACAGCCGAAATTGAGTGCTTTGGACAACGTAGATAACACCTCTCCCAGCAACGATCAGACGCCGTCGAGGGTGTCCAAGTACGCCTACATCCGGCGTGACGGGACCCTTGATATCGTCGTCGGCAGCCTCATCGCGGGGCTCGGGAGCTATGCGTTCCAGTTCATCGCGGGTCGTTCGCTCGGGGAGGAGCAGTTCGCTCCGATCAGTGTGCTTCTCACGGCGCACTTCCTCGCATTTCTGATCGTCCTCGTCCCGATCGAGCAGTTTGTGATTCGTCGGCTCACCCTCGGGGCGAAGGGCTGGGTGCTCCCCGTGCGTGCCGTTGCGCTTGCGGTGGTGACCGCCGTCGCGGCTGCCATCACCGTTGCGGTTTCCGGCGATGAGTACTTCGAATTCACCAATCGTCAGACCCTCGTGATGTTCGGTCTGGCAACGGTCGTGACACACTTTGCCTTCGCCGTCGGGCGGGGCTACCTCGCAGGGTTCAGACGGTTCCGCTCCTACGGTCGCGTATCGGCCGCGGCGTCGATCCTTCGCGTCCTGGTGGCGATCGTCATCGCTCTCACGGTCGATTCGATCACGGGGTACGCATGGGCACACGTCCTCGGCCCGTTGATCATCATCGCCTGGCGACCCTGGAAGCGGAAACTGCCTCCTCCGCCTGATCGCACGGAAGAGGAGGACGACCAGTGGCTGCTTTCGGGACTCGTCTTGTCGGCAGCCGCATCCCAGGCGTTGCTCTTGGCGAGCCCGCTTGTCGCCTCGCGGCTCGGGGCAACGGCATCCGAGAACTCGATGATCTACGCAACGCTTCTCGTCGCACGGGCGCCACTGACCATCGGGTACAACCTGATCGCACGGATTCTGCCCTCGTTCACGTCAATGGCAGCAGAGGGAGACAGAAGGGAGCTGCGCGCATGGGCGCGAGGCATCGGCGGTGCGAGCGTCCTGTTGGCCGTTGCGGGTGGTTTCGCCGGTTTCGTCCTCGGTCCACCCTTGGTCAGTTTCACGATGGGCTCCGGTTTCGCACCATCGAGCGGTGTAGCCGCCTTGGCAGGTGCATCGGTCGTTCTCGCCGGCGGTGGCCTCTTCATCGGCCAGATCCTTGTCGCGAAGGCCCAGCCCGTCCGTCTGGCGACCGCGTGGGTGGCGGCGCTTGTGGCGTTTGCTCTCACCCTGCTGCTCCCGATCGAGGATCCGGTGGTCCTTTCGACGGCAGCGTTGGTGGTCGGGGAGTTCGTTGCATTGTGCGGGCTCGTGCTCGGGGCCCTCATGTCGGATCCTGGCGAGTCTGGGACCTCACACGGCTTCCAACTCGCCAAGCGCTCACTCGACATCGCAGGCGCCCTCGTACTGATCGTTGTGACCCTGCCGATCCTGTTGATCGCCGTCATCGCCGTCCGGTGGGATTCCCCGGGCCCGGCGTTCTTCAGGCAGGAACGGATCGGCAGGTACGGTCAGCCGTTCTGGATGGTGAAGCTGAGGACGATGAAGACCGAGCAGGATGCGTCGGTGTACCGCGAGCACGTCGCAAAGCTCAAGGCATCGGTCGACGACGACTCGGACTACACGATCAGGATCGATGACGATCCGAGGATCACGCGGGTCGGTTCCAAACTGCGGGCGTGGTCGATCGACGAGCTCCCGAACCTGTGGAATGTCCTCAAGGGCTCGATGTCACTCGTGGGACCGCGACCGCTGGTCTTCGAGGAGGCCGATGTGATCGGGCTCGACAACGCCCGATTCAGTGTCAAACCGGGTCTGACGGGTCTCGCACAGGTGCAGGGTCGCGACTCGATCTCGGCAGGACAACGCGCTGTGTGGGACGAGAAGTATGTGGAGACCCAGTCGGTGAGGGTGGATCTGCGGATTCTCTTTGCGACCGTACGGACCGTGTTCGCCGAGCCGGGTTCGACCGGTGATGACGACCGACACGACCCATCCCGAGAGGAATA
This sequence comes from uncultured Acidimicrobiaceae bacterium, assembly GCA_964505525.1. GTDB lineage: Bacteria > Actinomycetota > Acidimicrobiia > Spongiisociales > UBA5794 > UBA5794. The sequence continues at coordinate 12,863 of CAZDIQ010000053.1, forward strand.
GAACGGGTCAGGAGGAGTTGTTGTCCGTATGAGCAAGAACGAAGTGGTGGAACGCCTCGACCGCGAGGATCCGTTGATTGCAATCGTCGGTGCGACCGACACTCCCGGAAAGTACGGCGGGATCATCTATCGACACATGAAGGCCAAAGGCTTCAGGGTCGTGGGTGTGAATCCGCGGCGATCGACCGTGGACGGTGATCCGACGTATGCCTCGCTTGCCGAACTTCCCGAGGAACCCGACATCGTCGACGTCGTCGTACCGCCCTATCTCACCCTGGACATCATCGACCAGGTGGCAGCGATGGACGACGGCGCGATCTGGGTGCAGCCCGGAGCCGAGGACGCGGCGGTGCGCGCCAAGCTCGCCGACACGGACATCCCGTCGATCCTCGACGCCTGCATCATGCCGATGTCGCGGTCACGACTCTGACGTTTCAGCGCTGATTTCACGATGCGGTTCGGGATGTAGTCTTCCGACTCCCACGACGAGGTTCCTGTGACGACATCCGACATCAAAGACGAGCTGTCGTCCATCCCAGGCATATCCGACGTCGAGATCACCCTCCGAGACGGCAAACCGCCGTTGGCTCGCGTCTGGCTCGACGGCACAACGCCCGAAGAAGTGGTCCAGGAGCGGATCAACGCGCTTGTCGGCAGCGATGTCCCTGAGCTGATCGCCGAGACGACCGCACCGATCCGGCGTGGTGGTCTTGGCAAGGGTCTCGACTCGCTCATGCCCGACGCCGATGGCGATGCCGTCCCCTCCCAACTGCGAGGGCAACTCGAGACAAGGGCCGCCTCGATCGAGCGGGTCGCCGTCGTCGAGCACACCGGTGGCGTATCCGTCGAGATCGAGGACGGTGCGGGACATGTCGTGAGTGTGGACGTGGACGAATCTGGGAGCATCGACGATGCGGTAATCGCCGCGGTCAGGACCCTCACGGGTACACCCGACGATGTGATCTTCGTACTCGGGGGTACCGAGGTCGGAGGTGCAGCCGTCGTCGTCGCCACGGCGACCAACGGTGAGCGTGTGGTTGCGGGAGCATCGGTGCTCGCGTTCGGACGTCCGTTCGCGCTTGCGAGGGCCGTACGCCAGGCTGTCGCTTCTCTCTAGAAGGTTGTCGCGCCGTCGACTTCCACTTCGCACCTTCTTCGCGTCCTCCCTTCAGGGGGGACGGGCGAGCTTGCGAGCCAGGGGGGC
>CAZDIQ010000054.1:0-13601 GCA_964505525.1 uncultured Acidimicrobiaceae bacterium
CTGGCAAGAAACCAGCGAGGCCATGCGAAACCTCCTGAAGCCGGATGAGCGTCATCCTTCTGACTCCTAGTGACTCACACCGATGGTCGAGTTGGTGCCAGCGGATTGCGGCTATGCGACACATCCTCTGGAACACAAATCGGCTCTCGCGCGAACATAAGGGAAAGGGCTGACCTCTCGATCGACGGATTGCGGATCGCGGCCGAAGGTTCGCACTGTGAACGAAGGACTGATGATGACTCAGAGAGTGAGAGAAGTGGCAGCGCTGATCGCTCTTGGACTCCTTCTCGGCGCGTGCACTACCGACAAGACCGCCGAGCCAATCCCACCTGCAGATGTCGTAGCCCCATCGGAAACCACGTCAACTGGTCAACCGAATGAGCGGAACGAAATGGTGGCTGTCACGATCGACTGGCACCGAAGCATCGAGGCTGAGATCGCGCGGTGTATGGCAGACCGGGGATTCCAGTACACGCCGTATGTCTCTCAGCGAACGATCGACAACATCCGTACCCAGTATGAGGAGCCGTTGGTTGAGGTCCAGCCGGGTTCCGACGGTGATTTCTGGGCGCCGCTGTTCGGCGTAAGGTCGAGCCCCGGGTCGGCGAACTTTCTGGAAGAGTTGCTGGAGGGAGCGCGCGAAGCGGGCTACTACGTGTTCTTCGACTTGACGTATGCTTCGACGGATCGACCGGCCGACGACACAGGCGACGACCCGAACATTGCCATAGTCCGCTCACTCACTGTTGAGGAGGCGAACGAGTACTGGCGTGCCCTTCAGGGGTACGCAGCGGGGGAGGCCGACGGAGTGAACGAGCTCCCCGACCTGGCAATTGAAGATGCTTGTTCGAACACAGCCCGCGGACTCGTAGGTCCGATGCCGCAGATGTCGACTCCGTTTGATGGGATCGACACCACGCGGTTGCGCACCCTCGGGGACGAGGTGTTCAGAGCGGTACATGCGGACCCGAGGATGGACGCCGCGAAAGTCGACCGCATAGCTTGCCTGAACGATCGCGGATATCCGGCGGACCCATACGCGTACATCGTGTCACTTCTTCGCACTGCGACGGAAGCGGCAACGGGCGATCCAGAGGGAATCGTGGGACTCACGGGACACAAGGAGGATGACCTTGCTCGTGCCATCGGACGGGATCGATTGCAGCAACTCCAGGCAGAGGAGATCGGAGCAGCCACCGCAGACATTGAATGCCTGATGGAGATGTCGAGCGTGGAACGACGGCTGATCACGGAGTACGAACAGAAGGTTCTGGACGAGAATCCGGACATAGCCGCCATACTCGACCAGAACAGCTCGCGGTGACAACCGCTGAAGCCGTCCTCGGGCCGGTGGTTTGGCGGCGTATGGAGCGTCGCAAAGTCAACTGACGAATAGAGTTGAGTAAACGGAAGGGGAGGAAAGATGCGCCTTGTGATTTCTGCCATCTTGGTCGTTGCATTGCTTGCCGGTTGCTCGGGTGGTGACGCGAATGAAGGCTCCTCGACTGGGACGGACCAAGGGTCGGCGTTCACTGACTTCATTCCTGGGGCTGTGGATTTCCGCAATGAGGCGGACGCGACCCAGCACTACCTCCAAAAGGAACGCGAAGCCCAAGACCAGATCGCGGCTTGTATGGCAGACCAGGGTTTCGAGTATGTCCCCCACGTCCTGAACCAGGATCAGGGGGGTTATGCCGCGCCGGACACGCAGGAGGAGTTCGTTTCTCTGTATGGGTTCGGTATCGCAACGATGATGCTCGAGAACCTGCGGCCGGATGAGGCGGAGTACGAAGCCGAGATGGCGAAGGATCCGAACCATGCCATCGTCGAAGCCATGTCCGACGAAGAACGTGACGCCTACTACGAGGCACTGTACGGAGCACGTCAGGAGTACGACTTCGGGGAATCATCGGGGACGACAACGCCATCGACGGACGTTTCGTTGGAGGTGAATGGGTGCCAAGGCGTCGCTTACGACAGGATATGGACCGATGGTTCCGAGATGGAGTTCTACGAGCAGTTCGGTCCGATGATGGAGGATCTGTACACCAATCTCGAATCCGACGCCCGTATCGCCGAGATGGAAGGTGAGTGGTCGTCGTGCATGGCGGAGGCAGGATACGACTTCGCCGAGGAAACTGATGCCCAGATCTTCTTGTTGCGCCGCCTTGAGGAAGTGGGGGCGGTCACCGATCTCGATGTCGATTCCGAGGGCAATGGCTGGAGCTACGGGAGCGACTACATCGAACCCGGTAGTCCCATGGAAGCAGCGGTGAAGGAGATCGCAGCCGAAGAGCTCGCGATGGCACAGGTGAGTCTCGGGTGTGCATCCGACCGGGAATCGGTGATCGAAGAGGTGTACCGCGACGCTGAACAGCGCTTCATCACGGAACACCTCGCCGAGTTGCAGCAGTTCAAAGAGGACCACTCCTAGATGAAGCGTTGCCTTCTGATCGTTGTGGGGCCGGTCGTTGTGGTCCTGATCGCCGTTGTCGGTCGGGTCGCGGCATCTGAGAGCAGAGGCAGGTTCGCTCTTTCCGACGATGTCACCCTTTCGCACACTTTGGAGCGTCACAAAGTCAACGGTCGAATAGAGTTCGACGAACGGAAGGGGAGGAACAGATGCATCGCTTGCTGATTGCCGCCATCGTGCTCGTTTTATTGCTTGTCGGTTGCTCGGATGGTGCCACTACCGGAGATTCCTCGAATGGGACCGACGAGGGGCCCGCCATCACGGACTTCATTCCTGGGGCTGTGGATTTCCGGAACGAGACGGACGCCAACCAGCACTATCTCCAAATGGAACGCGACGCCCAGGACGAGATTGCCGCTTGCATGGCCGATCAGGGTTTCGAGTATGTCCCGTATGTCCAGAACCAGGATCAGGGCGGCTTCGCCAGACCGGACACGCAGGAGGAATTCGTCGCGCTGTACGGGTTCGGTATCGCAACGATGATGCTCGAGAACCAGCAGCCGGATGAGTACGACTACGAAGCCGAGATGGCGCGCGATCCCAACAACGCCATCGTCCAAGCCATGTCCGAGGCGGAGCTCAACGCCTACTACGCCGCGCTGTACGGGGAACCCCAGGAATACGAGTTCGACGAGGGGTCGCCTGGGGTCACCACGCAGTCATCGGACGCGTCATTCGAGCAGAGCGGGTGCCAGGGCATCGCGTACGACAAGACGTACAACCAGGGTGCCGAGATGGAGTTCTACGAGCAGTTCGGGCCGCTGATGCAGGACCTGTATACCAATCTCGAATCCGATCCTCGCATTGCCGCAATGGAGGGGGAGTGGTCGTCGTGCATGGCGGAGGCCGGATACGACTTCACCAAGGAAAGCGATGCCCAGATCTTCCTGTTGCGGCGTCTTGAGGAGGTGGGAGCGGTCACCGATCTCGACATCGATCCCGATGGCAACGGATGGGGATACGGGAGCGACTACATCGAACCCGGCAGCCCCATGGAAGCAGCCGTGAAGGAGATCGCGGCCGAAGAGTTGGCTATGGCACAGGTGAGTCTCGGATGTGTGGGCGATCGCGACGCCGTGTTCCAAGAGGTCTACCGCGACGCTGAACAGCGCTTCATCACGGAACATCTCGACGAATTGCAGCAGTTCAAAGAGGATCACTCCTAGATGAAGCGCCGCGCGGGGATCGTGATCGGCTTGGTGGTTGTGGTCCTTATCGCCGTGGTCGGTTGGGTCGCTGCCGCCCAGATCAGGTCGCCTGAACAGATCGCCGCCGAGACCGAGCCACCCGTGCCGTCGCTGATCACGGTTCCTGTCGAGGAGATGGTGATATCGAACGACGTCGTGACCAGGGGCACGGTGCGCTTCGAGCAGCCCGAGAGCATCTCGGTGACCACGGTTGCGTTGGAGGGTGTGTCGCCCGTCGTCACCGCAGTGCCCGCGGTCGGTGACGAGTTCGTCGAAGGCGATGTGCTGTATGAGATCGCGGGACGCCCGGCATTCGTGCTCGAGGGGGATCTCCCGCTGTTCCGCACCGTTCGCCCCGGTGACAATGGACAGGACATCGCCCAGCTCCAGGCGGCGTTGGTGCGCCTCGGGTTTGAGATCGAACTCGTCGACGGTGTGTATGGCGAGGACACCGAGGACGCCGTCGTCGCGTTCTATGAGTCCCGAGGGTTCGCACCGTTGGAACCATCCGATGCGGCCCAGGAGGCGTACAACGCTGCACGGGATTCGTACAACTCTGCCAGGGACTTCGTGGCGGATGCCAACCGCTCCGTTACCGCGGCACGAACCGTCGAGGCCACGGCGATACAGGCGCTGGCCGTCGCCCAGGAACGGCTCGCCCAGGCAGAGGCGGGAACACACCCTGACACGGGTCTCCCACCGACACCCGACGAGTTGACTCAGCTCCGCAACGATGTCAACGATGCGACCATGGCAGTGTCGGACGCAAGTGCCCAGGTGGTGTCGGCCGAATCGGGTCTGAGGAGTGCCAGACGTTCCCAGACCGCATCTGGAGCCGCGTTGTCCCAGTCGCGCACAGCGTTGGGATACCCCGCACCCGATACCGAGTTCCTTTTCTTCTCAGCCTTCCCGATCCGTGTCGACTCGGTGCTCGTCCAACGTGGCGATGTCGCCGCGGGGGAGATCATGCAGGTGTCGGGTGCCCGTCTCGCGATCGACTCCTCGGTGAAGACCGCGGAAGCCGAATATGTGAAGGTGGGTGCCCCGGTGACGATTGAGTTGGACCGTCTGGGGATCGTGACCACGGGAACGGTTTCGTTCGTGGCTGCGCTCCCCGGGACGAACGATGTCGCCACCGACAGGGTGTACGTCGAGATTCTGCCCGATGAGGTACGTGCGGATCTGAACAACACGAACGTCAAGATCACGATTCCGGTTGCATCACAATCGACATCCGGCGCCGTGTTGGCTGTCCCTGCTGCTGCACTGTCGGCCACAGGTGCAGGTGACACGATTGTCACGGTCGAGAACCCCGATGGGACGACACGGGCGGTGACGGTGGTCCCTGGGTTGTCGACCGCCGGTGGCATGGTCGAGGTCACGCCGACCGAGGGCGACCTGCAGGCCGGTGACCGGGTCGTCGTCGGCTTCCAAACTGCATCGCCGTGACCCTACCGAACGGCGCCCCCGGTGTCCCGGTGGTCGAGCTTGATGCTGTGCGCCGCACCTACCCGGGTTTCCCGCCCGTCGAGGCGGTGAGACCTACGGATCTGGTCGTCAACCAGGGTGACTACCTGTCGATCGTGGGGCCGTCCGGTTCGGGGAAGTCGACCCTGCTACACCTCCTCGGCTGTCTCGACCGACCGACGGGTGGGACGTACCGGCTTCGGGGTGTCGATGTCGGGAAGCTCCCCGATGGGAAACGGACTGCGCTCCGAGGGCGGGAGATCGGGTTCGTGTTTCAGTCCTTCCATCTGCTCTCACACCGCACCGTCCTCGACAACGTCGTAACAGGGATGCTGTACAACCGCACACCACGCAGGCAACGGATCGCCAATGCGACCGCTGCTCTTGAACGGGTCGGGCTCGGTCATCGGATGGGGTTCACACCGACGAAACTTTCCGGTGGCGAACGTCAGCGCGTGGCTGTCGCACGTGCTGTTGCACCCGGACCGTCGCTGTTGCTGTGTGACGAGCCGACCGGGAACCTCGACACGACCACGACGGACTCGCTTCTCGATCTGTTCGACGAACTCCGCGCCGACGGGTTGACCTTGATCGTCATCACCCACAACGAGGCGGTGAGTCTGCGTGCCGATCGCAGGATCGAGATCATCGACGGCGTCCTCTCGGAGATCGGCCGATGACCGAAACACGAATCGTGCGCTCTCGGTTTGCGTCCCGCGACCTTGTCGCGGAAGCAGGGATCGGGATGCTTGCCCGCCCGGGGAGGACGATCCTCACGGTCCTCGGGACGGTGTTGGGTATTGCGGCATTGGTGTCGACGCTCGGTCTCGCGAAGACCGCGGGGAACCAGATAGTGACGCGCTTCGACGCCCTTGCCGCCACGTCGGTGACGGTCGAGAACCGGACCCAGGGGTTCTTCCAGCCGGGGACGCAGGAGGTATCCAACATCCCGTGGGACGCCGAGGACCGTCTCACCCGACTCAACGGTGTCGTGGCTGCGGGCACACAGAGCCTCGTCGACACCAACAACGACCTCGTCAAGTCCGTCCCGATCAACGATCCCCTGGGGCAGTCCGAGTTCTCGATCGATGTGTACGCGGCGTCGCCAGGGCTGTTCGATGCGATCGGTGCGACGCTGACCACGGGCAGGTTCTTCGACTCGGGTCACGACGAACGACACGAACCCGTTGCGATCCTCGGCCCCGGGGCAGCGCGTAGACTCAACGTCTCACGGGTCGATCAACAGCCGGCGATCTTCGTCGGCGACACCACCCTCGTCGTCGTCGGGATCCTCGATGACACCCAACGGGAACCCGTCCTTCTCGATGCCATCATCATCCCTGACAACACTGCCCGTCACCTGTTCAACCTGGGTGCACCCGCCGAGGTCCAGATCCGCACCGACATCGGAGCCGCCCAGCTCATCGGGCAACAATCGGCCATCGCGCTGTCACCGAACGATCCGTCCCTGCTGCGGGTCACCGTCCCGCCGGAACCGAAGGCCGTCAAGGAACAGGTTGCGTCCGACGTCAACACCCTGTTCCTCGTCCTCGGGGGAGTCGCCCTGCTCGTGGGAGCGATCGGGATAGCGAACGTCACGCTTGTCTCCGTCCTCGAACGCGTGGGCGAGATCGGTCTGCGAAGGGCGGTGGGAGCCACTAGACGGCACATTGCTGCCCAGTTCCTTGCGGAATCCGCGGCCATGGGACTGATCGGCGGCGTCATCGGTGCATCGATCGGCGTCCTCGTGATCGTCGCCGTGTCGGCAACCAGGCAATGGACCCCCGTCCTCGACCCGTGGGTCCCGTTCGCCGCACCCATCGTCGGAGCAGCAACGGGTCTCATCGCCGGCCTCTACCCGTCCTGGCGTGCAGCCTCACTGGAACCCATCGAAGCCCTCAGAACCGGCACCTGAGCAAAGCGACAGGGAACACGCCATGGTGTCGAGGATGGACTGCGTGCTCGGCGCGAGGAGTGATGTGGTCAGAGGTCACCGGACTCCTCGATCTCGCGCAGCAACGTCGTGTAGGACTCAATGGCAGCTTCGATTTCGACTGCCCACAGGGCAGAGCGGTCCGCGTCACGGTCGGCAAGGGCGGCCATGTTCTCGGCGAAGATGTGTTGTTGGATGTCCTGGAACGGCGCCAGGCACGCCTCGAATGCTTCAGAGGCCTCTAGCTCAGCGGTCTCCACCTCCTGCAACAGCGTGATCGCAGACGCTCGTCCCACAGCACCGTCGGCAAAGTCATTCATGATCGCATCGACCTCGCTGGAAAAAAGCTGCGACGCTTCACCAATTGATCCATATCCCGATCGTGAACTGCACTCGTCGAATTGCTGTTCTGCGCGAATTGATCTGGGATCAGAGCCCGTTCGCTGGGCAGCTTCGACGTATGCGCCCGAGTACCACGAGCCTGCGTCCGCAAGCGGGTTTTCGAATGCATTCGAGGCATCCACCAAGCATTGAATGTACGCGGCTTCCCATGCCTCGTCACCCACTGCTTCCTGCCCTCCCGGATGACCGTTATCTGACTCATCGGAAGAGTCCTCCTGTTCTGTCCAAATCAAGAAGTCAATTGCCGATGTTGCCGCCTGTAAGAGCGGAGTGTTTTCTTGCTGCAGTTCGAGCTCGTTGAACTCGGCAACGGTCGTCGGCCGGTACTCGAAGCCTTGTTCCCGCATGCACCTGTCGACTTTGCCTTCCACGACCCGGTCGACGACCAGCTGGAGCCCTGAGAGCTTCCTCGCGACATCGACGTCCAGAATGGCGAGAAACTCCGGCCATATGTCTTCACCCGTCGCAGCATCGATCCCGGACTCGGAAACCGTGTCGGGTGCGCTCGACGTCCCGCAAGCCGTCACACCAAGGGCGATGAAAACGGCTGCGACGACCGCGACAAGGCGACGACGTGGGTCGAGTCCGACCCAGGGTATTCGGCTCGTAGGTGCTCGACTGCTCGGTTCCGATGTCACGGTTGTCCCCCTTCGATCCTCGCCGCCGTACTGCGATTCCCCTTGGGTCCTTTCAGCCCGGTCGATCGATGGCATTTCCACATTTGCACGTCCCTAGGGAAACAGGGTTGCCAACACTTTGGTGCGGCAGTTGCCATACAACTCTGGCGATTCCTGCGTCACGGCTTCGATCATTGCCATGTCGTCGGCGTCATCGGGTATCTCGATCCCTTCGGACCTGATGCATGCCACGATGGCGACCCGGACCAGTTCCTGCTCTCGCGGGGTGAGTCCGGTTTGTGCAAGAAAGACTGGTTCCACACCCTCGACGTAGCCCGAATAGCAATCGGCATACACGGACTCCACGTCGACACCGGAGTCGGGGACCGCCTCCGTGTACGCAAAGGACCACCCTCCAGGATCGGTGTCGTAATCGACGGTGCGAACACCGCCCTCGTCCATACAGGCGATGAGGGCGAGGACCGCAGACTCCCACTCGGCATCGGACACGAAGCCATCCTCGAGAATCTTGCTCGTAAAGTCTGTGCGCTGCCGCTCGCGATCCTGGTCGGGAGACGGTGGGAGTGTGGTGATCGAAACCCGCCCGTCCGGGACCCCCTCGGTGGTCGATGAGCTGCCGGCCGATGTGGTCGACGAAGGATCTCCGCCGTCGGTGGTGTCCGAGGTCCCGGATGTACAGGCCGCCGTGGCGATCAGAGCCGTCACCATCGACAGCCGTGCCATTCTCTGCGCTCGTGGTCGGCGCGGAACCCGAGCCATGTTCCATCCTTCAGCCAATTCTGGTCCGCCTTACCCAAATCGATGGCGTTCATGTGTTGGACATTGTCAAGCGCACGTCGTCCAAACTGACCTTGTTGCCGGCGCTCATGTGTATTTGTGTCCTGGAATGTCATGTTTGTCGCGAAATGCATTGAGGTTGATTTCGCGAGTTCGGGATCCTGCGTCGAGGTTGTTGGGGGATTTCGCGAGTTTGGGCGCGACATTTTGTGTGTTTGTGACGGTCAAGACGACCTTGAACCCCATGGCAGTTGGCACAGTTGTGCCGAACCCATGGTGCCTCCGCCATTGAGTGGCGATTACAGGTGGGCACCCGGATAGCACTCGAGGTCATGTAACAAAACCCACCCGAAGTGGTGAGTATGTTGTGTATGTCCAAAGTCCAATTCACAACACGCGGCGGGTACGGATGTCGATTCGGGACAGTGACGACGACTTCATCACGATGTATCGCCGTACGTCTGAGAATCTGTTCGTCTACTTCTACCGCCGGACCTTCGACCTCGAAGCAACGGCGGATCTGGTGTCCGAGACCTACGCTGTCGCCCTCGAGCGCCGCGACTCCTATCGCGAGCGAAGAGGTTCCCCGGACGCGTGGGTGTTTGGCATTGCCCGACGTGTTCTGGGGCGGCATCGTCGCGCATTCGCCGCTGACCTGCGAGCAGTCAAACGCCTCGCCATTGTTGTGCCCCAAGTGGACGCCGAGACGGCCGAGATGATTGTTCACCGGGTCGATTCTCTGCACGACAGGCTCAATCTCGGGGCTGCATTGGCAGATTTGCCGGTTGCGCTAAGCGTCGCTGTTGTCGCACGGGTGGTGGACGATCGGTCGTACAGGGAAGTCGCGGAAATGCTCGGGTGCTCCGAAGGGGCAGCACGAGTACGCGTGCACCGGGGTCTTGCCCGCCTCGCCAAGGCGATGGAGCAGCACGAATGAGTCGGGGCCAGTTCTTTTCCGACTTGGAGCATCAGCTGACCGCCTCGATGGACTCAGGGTCGCGCCGGAGTTCCAGGCTTGCTCCTGCCGCCGTGGCGGCGCTGGCCGTTGCCGCCATGTCTGTGGTGACCGTCAGCTACCTGGGCGCATCCCGAGACCCGGGTCCGGCTGTACTCGACCAAGGCGTGGACGTCGATCGGATGGGGTGGGTGCAGGCGATCGAAACTGGACCGGAAGTGTTTGTCTCGACAATCGCGGTAGCGGATTCGTTCTACGTGGTGTCGCAGACTGCCTCCGGGAGCGCGATCTACGAGTTTTCGTCGGAACCCACCGACTCTCCGACAACCACGATTCGAGGCTTTACTGGTAACTCGATTGCCGCCGCCGATGGCGTGTTCGTGTTGGCGGGGAGCGGGAATGGAAACGGTCTGCTGTGGTCGTCCGATCTGACCAAGTGGGATTCTGTCGAGATGGTTGGGACAACGAGCGTCGATACTGTCACCCTTGTCGCTGCTTCTCAAGGAAACTTCGCTGCGCTTGGGTACACCGATGATGAAGCGAGTCCTGTCATACTCGGCTCAGACAACGGTCGAGAGTGGATCTCACACACCACTCCGTTCGGAGCCTCCGTAGCAGCGATTCATACGTCGGAAGACCGGACATGGATCGCAGGAGCAGACAGCACGCAACCGACAGTTTGGACCGCGGGCCTCGGCGAGGATTGGATCCGATCGGTTCTGCCGTTGCCCCCCAACACTTCAGGGGGCGCTGTCACCGCACTTGCTGGCGATGATTCCGCCCTTGTCGCTGTGGGATTCGTCGAGCATGGATCGTTCCGATACCCTGCAGCTTGGCTCCAGACGGGCGACTCATGGCGATGGGTCTGGGTTCGCCCTCAAGAAAGCGCGATCCCACTGGTAGGTATTGGAAGCCTCGCAAAGGGTCCGGAAGGGTTCGTGGCGGCAGGAACGGCTGACTGGGGGCCTGTTTCAATCCCCTTCGTAGTCACTTCGACGGACGGCCTCAAGTGGAGCGAACCTGCGGTCATCGAGGATCGCGCGGCATGGAGTTCCCGCTCCACCTCGGTTGCCGCATCAAGAACGGGCGGATGGGCGATTAGCGGGTTCGTCGACAGGCTCGACAACCCGGTCGGTATCCTGTGGGTCGCCACGAGTGACCGCTCGGCCGGCGGTCCCCTCTTGGACTCAAGCGGACCGGCGATCACCTCCGACACGGCCAAAGCAATGCCCGGATGGTCAATCACGGTCAACATCGTTGATCCTCCGAGCAGTGACAACTCGGTCATTTACCTGACGAGCGTGGGCCGAGCGGGGGTCGAGCTTTGCCGGATATCGTCGAGCGACAACCGGGACGCGTGTACCGGCCCGGTGCCCGACGTTGAACCTGGACTCTACAGTCTGTCCTTTGAACCGATCCCAAGCGGGTTCTCGGGATGGGATGTAGAGGTTGTACGTACGCCCGAGGAATCGGTCGAAATGCGGGTGCTGTATTCGCCCACAGTTGGCCCCAACGTGCTGAGCCTGTCGCTATCGACGGGTTCGACTTCGAACGTGCCCATCGGAAACTGGACGGTTGAAGACCAGAGGAGCGGCGAGGCCTACATCGTGCCGCATGGGACCGGCGTTCGTCGTGGATCTGGCTTCACCCTGGATTTCTCGGGTCCCGGGGGCAGAAGGTGCCCCGAACAGCTTCCGAGATTCGTGCATTGGTGCACGGTCCGTGGAGAAACTCGGGTTTCTCCTTCCCGAGCCGATCAGCTGTGGAGCGGAGGCGAGTTGGTACTGCGCGACCCGGATGGATCTCTTGTGTCATCTTGGACTCCCCGCCCGTAGCGAGGCAGCCAGTCCAGTGGACCTAGTTTTCCCCCTTGATTCGCGTGAACGTGGCGCGTAGTGTCGGAATCGATGCAACGGGAGGTGCGAATGTCGCTAGATTCAGTGGCTCTTATTCGGCTCATCGACCCGAACCCGCTCACCAGCGGTGCGGTGGCGGAGACTCTGCCATTCGACTCTCGCGCACAGCGAGTTCCACTTCAAACAGCCCAAGCAGGCGTCCGTTTCATCGCGACCGGTGATGCCGCGTCGCACCCATACGATGCGCTCGGCAAGAACGTCCCAAACTCCGGTCTTCGCCAGATTGGAGAGCGTCAGGTGGTGGTGGGCCAGCAGCAAGGCGAAGGAGAGACGCTTTGGATCGCCTGCTGGCATCAGTCCAACAGGTACTTTAACTTCCAAGTCGTCGGCAGTTTGAACGATGTCTTGGCTGGTGTGCAGAGGGCGATGTCGGTCATTGACGAGGGTGGATATGGTATTGAGTAGCCCTACACGACGGACGTTCCTTCGGCGAATCGGTGCGGCCACTGCGGGTGGGGCTGCGCTTGTGCTCGGTTGGCCGCGTGAGGCGCTCGCGGCCACCATTTGCTTCGCCCCCGGCAAGCGTTTGGGTTGCCAGTATTGTCATACGGGCTGCGGCGCTGGGTGCCAAGGTCCGATCGGAATCGAGGGCCACAAAGAGTATCGCAACTGGTCGGCCTTGACACAATGTTGTGTCGATCACGGCTATGACGGGTGTATTGGGGAGCGACTTTGCAAGGGCTCCGCCACCTCGTGGATGTCGTACATTGGGACGACATATTGCTGCGGATGTCTCTAGCCTTGATTCTTGCGATCCTGATTGGCGTGATCTATGCGGTTTCGGTGTTCGGTCACATTGTCAAGCCCGAGGCGATGGTTCGTACGATGCATCGCTACAAACTGCAACGATGGGCCCCTCTTGTCGTCGGCGTCGAAGCTGCTGTCGTGGCAGCGTTGGTTCTGGCACCTCGACTCGGGGCTTCGCTCATGGCTCTTCATATAGCGGTAGTTTCGGCACCGTTCGTCTTCGCCGCCTTGAACGGCAAGCCTCAGTCGGAGTGCGGGTGCACAGGAGTAGCGATGCTGGGTGCCGACCGCGTGCCGCTCCTGATTCGGAATTCACTACTGCTGGGCACTGCCATTTGGTTGTTTGTCGTTGCCCAGAGTCCGGTTTCAACAAGCGGGGCGTTGGTGTGCCTCGCCGTCGGTGGAGTCGCGGCGGCGATGTTCAGAGCGGTCGCTGCGCGCACTCCGGAGTTGATGCACCCATGACCGCCGGAAGCCTGCACAGCTGGCGACGAACGATCCTCGTGGACGCGAGTTGGCTCTACCAGCCAATGAGGTTGGCGAGAGCGGTGCGGTGGCAGACGCCCGAGTTCGGTAGACGGTGGGAGTGTCGTGATCGAAACCCCACCATCTGGGGCCTCCTCGGTGGTCGATGAGCTGACGTCAGTCGTCGTCGACGAAGGATTTTCGCCGTTGGTGGTGTCCGAGGTCCCGGATGTACAGGCCGCCGTGGCAATCAGAGCCGTCACCATCGACAGCCACGCCATCCGCCGTACTAGTGGTTGATGCGGAACCCGCGCCACGTTCCCTCCTTGAGCCAATTCTGGTCCACCTGATCCGCATTGGTTGTATTCATTGCCATGACATTGTCGAGCGCATGTCGCCCAAACTCGGCCCGTCTGTACGGCGCTCACCTGTGTATGTGTCGTGGAGTGTCACGTTTGTCGCGGATATTTTGCGATAGATTTCGCGGGCTTGGGGATTCTGGTGCTGGATTGGTTCGGGTTTGTTGGTTGTTTGTGCGCGACGTTGTGCGTGTTCGTGACACAATTGGGTGTTCGGGTCCGTGACGTGTAGGGGAGACGTTGTGTCGAGTATTCGTTTTGCCATTGCGATTGTGGTGTTGG
>CAZDIQ010000055.1:0-13507 GCA_964505525.1 uncultured Acidimicrobiaceae bacterium
TCGACACACCTGGTGACTACACCGTCACCTACAACGTGTCCGACGCCGCAGGCAATGCAGCGGTCACCATGACCCGCATCGTCCGAGTCGTGGACACCACGGCACCGGTGATCACACTCAATGGTCCGAACCCCCAGAACATCTCTGAGGGCGACCCGTACCAGGAGTACGGTGCCGAGGCGACAGACAATGTGGATGACGATGTCGACCTCGATGTCACTATCGGCGGCGACGTGGTTGACACTGACACACCTGGTACGTACTTCGTCACGTACAACGTATCCGATGCGGCAGGCAACGCCGCTGAAGAGGTCACAAGGACCGTTCGGGTGTACAGCACCGCGGCTCCTGTGATCTCCCTTACACCTGCTGCCAACGGTCTGTCGGTTGGTGTCTCATGGACCGACGTGCCTGACGAGATCGGCTACCAGGTCGAAACAGGGCCGAGTGCGAGTGGTCCGTGGACTGCGAGTGGTGGTTTGCTGCCGGCAGGCTCAACGTCTGCAACGGTCGCGACGACACCTGGTCAGACGATCTGTGTCCAGGTCTACGCCGAACGCGTGACCGGTGATGCGTACTCGAACATTGCATGCACGACGACGCCTACGGCGCCTGGTGCACCGGTGATCTCGACGACTATCCCGGTGACGGGACTGTCGGTGAACGTTTCGTGGGCTGATGTTGCCAACGAGACGTCGTATCGGATCCAAACAGCAAAGACCCCCGCAGGACCGTTCACCAACACCGGTAGCGTCCTGCCAGCAGGCACGACATCGGGTTCGTTTGCGAACCTGCCAGGCAACCCCGTCTGTGTCAGGGTCGTGGCAACCAACGCGGTTGGTTCCACCAACTCGAACGTTTCGTGCACCGAACGTGGTGACTCGTACGGGTTGGTTGACCCAACCACAGGCATGTGGACCATCTACGACGTCGAAGGAGACACCAAGACATTCTTCTTCGGTAACCCAGGTGACCTCCCCATGCTCGGCGACTGGAACTGTGACGGAATCGACACACCAGGCCTGTACCGCCAATCAGACGGATACGTATACCTGCGCAACTCGAACTCCACCGGCATTGCCGACATCTCCTTCTACTTCGGTAACCCAGGAGACATAGCAATCGCAGGCGACTTCGACAACGACGGATGCGACACCGTGTCGCTGTACCGGCCATCAGAAGCCAAGTTCTACGTGATCAACAAACTCGGCAGCGCCGACGGCGGCCTCGGAGCAGCAACCACCTCGTACATGTTCGGGAACCCAGGCGACATCCCATTCGCAGGAGACTTCGACAACGACGGGACAGACACGTTCGGCCTGTACAGGACCACAACAGGATCCATGTACTACCGCAACCAACACACCACCGGAATCGCAGACTACGACTTCTACTACGGGAACCCAGGAGACCGGTTCATCTCAGGCGACTGGACCGCACGCGGCCCATCAACACCAGGCGTGTTCCGACCATCCACCCAAACCGTCTACCTACGATTCCAAAACACACAAGGAAACGCAAACATAACCCGACCAGCACCAGCAACCAACCTGCTCCCCGTCGCAGGCAACGTGGGCGATCTGCCCTGATTGATTGCCGGTCGGGCGTGTGGATCATCGATTCCACGTCCGGCCCACGCAGGACACTGCGGACGATGGAGCCTCTCGCCCACGTGGCGGGGGGCTCCATCGTCTTGTAGCCGACCTACGCGACCTCGACCGACCGGATCAACCGTCGGCGTCGGGGTCGTCCCTCGATTCATCGAGACCCGCATCGGCGATGTACTGCATCCGAGCCTTCATTTGCTGCTGCGCATAGAGGCCGACGGCCATTGCCACGACCGTGACGAGGTACACCTGACCGAGGATCGCTTCGGTGGTTGCGAGGAGGCGACCGAGATCCGACACAGGAAAAAGATCACCGTAGCCGAGGGTCGTGATGGTCACCAGGCTGAAGTACATGTAGCTTGTCGTCGACTCGAGCACACCGAAGAAAGGTGTTGCACTCACCGAATCGAGCGCCCGGAACACGAAATTGAAGGCATTCGCCAGGAGCAGGTAGCCGGCGACGGCGCCAAGGAGCGTGGCCATCGTGATCTTCCTGTGCTGGATGAGACGCCAAACGACTGCAATCGGTGAAAACACTGCCAGACAGACGATCACAAGCGACGGGGACGAGACCCCAACGGTGTCCGCCGTCTGATCGGTGGTGAGTTCGATGATGGCGAGTACCAGGACCAGTGCGAGGCCGGCACCGACGACGATGTCGACAATCCTCGTCCACCGCCTCCGGACACCAGCAGCCCGAACGGCGAGGAGGAGCGCCGCACCGATCAGCAGATTGACAGCCATCGCACCGAGCGTGGGGCCGACACTGTCCCCCGTCGCGTTCAGGTCGAAGAGCATCTGCGCCACGATGGCGAGCACCGTCACGGCGAGGAGCACACCGAACCGATCGAGGTGTCTCGACTCGTTGTCAACCAGAGTGCCGTTCACGGTTCCCACAACTCAGCAAGCTAGTCGTCCGGATCCCGAACATCCGGTCTCTCGAATCGCGACGATGTTGATGCTGGTAACGGTGGTGTCAGCGCTCGACGGCGTCGAACCAGTCGCTCGCCCGCTCGTTGCCGTACAGGGTGTACAGGACAAAGATCGGGACCAGCACGTTGACGACACCGGCGAGCAGGTAACCCTGCGTGTAGAGCCATGCCACCAGCACGATGGTCGTCGAGATCCGCACGATCATCACCGCTGCAATGACGACCCGAGCCGTCTCGGAGCCTCTGGCGAGGGCCATTGCTGCCCAAACCACGAGGAGCATGACGATCAGCTCGGCGATGCCGATGATGAGGATCTCCGTGCTCGTGCGACCCGTCTCGGCCACGATGTCATCCTGGCTCTGCGCAATGACGAATACTGCCCCGACAAGGGCGGAGGAGAACGCCACGACCCAGAGATAGACGACGATCAACGTCACGATGCCGGGGCGCTTCCCCGCTGCTGCCTGGTCTGTCACGGTGTGTCTCCTTGGCTACCCGATCCATCGTCAAGCACCGGCGGTTGTTGGATACCAGTGCAAGGCGCGCACGACTGGCGCGCTCATGCATTCCAGCAGACAACTCGTCCGGACTGCAAGCACCCGACGAGCCGTTCAGTCCTGATCAGTCCTCCGGGAGGGCGGCGAAGTCGCTCTTGACCTGCTTGTACCAGCCCATGCCCGAGATGGGTTTACGCCAACGGCTCTTCATGGCCTTGAGGGCTTCCTCGTGCGTCTGATCGCCGCCCGCGACCGCATCCTTGAGATGCTGGTCCTGTGCGTTGATGATCTCATTTGCATCCGCGCCCGTGTGCGCGAGGTCGCAAGGCCCCCCAAGCTGCTTACACGTCATAGTCTTCATCGTCGCATTCCCTTTCCGTGAGTCAAGGCCACCGTCAGTTTCGCGTACCCTGGGTTCTGCGGGTACATAAATGTGCTCCCCAGCCCACAGAACGAAGTGAAGCAAGCTTTCAGCTCTCAGCTATCAGCTATCAGCTGGCGACCTGGAATTGGCCGCTCGGTTGGCCTCGTTCTCCCGCTACTCGCAGGCTCGCCACCTCTGGGTCTGTCGTCTGTCCTCAGTCATCAGTCCTCCGCAGTCACCGCGTACCCTGGGTTCTGCGGGTACATAAATGTGGGTCCCCAGCCCACAGAACGAAGTGAAGCAGACTTTCAGCTCTCAGCCTTCAGCTTTCAGCCGGCAACCATGCACTAGATTTCCGGTGCCAGGCCTCCAGCATCGGAGTCGAGATGCCGACCTTCCCTCCCAAAGTCCGCTACGAACTCACCCAACGCACACTCGTTGTGCAGAGTGTCGACAACCTGACCCGTCGCATGGTTCGAGTGACGCTCGGTGGACCGGAGCTGGCAGGATTCCGAACCGACGGACCCCACGACCACGTGAAGCTCGGCGTGGCGACGACGGACTCCGATGACACGGTGTGGCGCGACTACACGGTTCGCAGGTTCGACCCCGAGACACCGTCAATCGATATCGACCTCGTCGTCCATGGACACGGCGATGCGTCGACATGGGCCGGCCACGTGACCGTCGGCGACGAAGTGACCATACGGGGACCGCGCGGCAGCCGCCCGATGCCGATCGCCGACCACTACATCCTCCTCGGAGACCTCAGCTCACTCCCCGCGATCGGGCGCTGGCTTGAACACATCCCAAGCTCGGCGACCGGTGCCGCCATCGTTGCGGTTCATGACGCCGACGATGAAATCGACCTCGAGGCGAGTCCGGACATCAGCGTCGAGTGGCTCCACGCAGGGGATCAGCCCGTGACGGCGACACTCTTGGCGCCAGCGGCACAGAAGCTGGTGCCGCCCGATCGCGACCACTACTTGTGGGCAGCAGGCGAGGTCGGAGCCATCCGGGCGGTTCGGGATGCGTTGGTCGAAGGTGGGTTCTCGCGCGATAACCTCGGACTCCAGGGATATTGGCGACACGGGCATTCGGGTCACGACCACCATGCCCCACTCGATGCGGACTGAGGGATGTCTAGATTGAAGCGCACACGACGACCGGCTGTCGGAGGATGGCCGATCAAGGATGAACCCGATGCTCAAACCTGATCAACGCGACACGATCTCGTCCGATACGACTAATCGTCCGACCGGTGTGCTCCTCCTCCAGCTCGGGACACCCGATTCTCCGACAACACGGGACGTCAGGTCCTACCTGCGGGAGTTCCTCTCCGATCCACGCGTCGTCGACCTGAACGTCGTGGCGCGGAATCTGCTGCTGTACGGAGTGATTCTCCCGTTCCGACCACGGAAGTCGGCCCACCAGTACCAACAGATATGGACGACGGACGGCTCACCCCTGCGGGTCCACACCGAATCGCTGGTGTCGTCGTTGGCGAGCGAACTTGGCGACGACTACGTCGTGCGGTACGGAATGCGCTACAAGAATCCGTCGATTGCATCGGCGCTCGAAGAACTGACGAACGCAGGATGTGAGCAGATCGTCATTGCCCCACTTTTCCCTCAATACTCATCCGCGGCTTCCGGCTCTGCGGTCGAACGTGCGTTGCGCGACGCGGCCACCCTCTGGAATACCCCCACGATCACGACGCTCGACTCGTTCTACGACGACCCCGGATTCACTGAGGCAGTCGCCGCCGTTGGCAGACCGCTCCTCGACGACTTCGACCCCGACTACGTCCTGTTCAGCTATCACGGGTTGCCCGAAAGCCAGGTTCGCAAGTCACACGCTGCCGACACGGACTGTGAATCGGTCGGGTGTACGGAGGCGGTGGGAGCAGACGGACGTTTCTGCTACCGCGCCCAGTGCCACGCCACGACCAGATCCATCGTGATGCATCTCGGACTCGATACGCCGTACGAGACGACCTTCCAATCCCGGATGCGGGGCCAGAGGTGGATCGAGCCGTACACCGACGTCGTAATCGAGCGCCTCGCAGCAAGTGGCAAACGTCGATTGGCCGTCTTCACCCCGGCCTTCGTCGCCGACTGCCTCGAAACCCTCGAGGAGATAGGCATTCGACTCACCAAGCAGTGGCAAGCGGCAGGCGGGACCGATCTCCTCCTCGTTCCATGTGTCAACGACGATCCCGCATGGGTGCGGGGGTTGTCGTCCATGATCGGTGCGAAGGTCGGTGCCGTATGACGAGTACCCGTGGACCGAGCACGAGCGTCTCGAAGCGCACCTCCGACAAGCGCACCGCAGAACGAGTGTTCAGTATCGCCCTGCTCGTGTCAGCGGTCCGTTGCACCTTCGCCTATGTATTGCTTCCGTTCGTCGCACCGTTCATCGGACTTGCACCCGGCGTGGGACCGTTGCTCGGCCTGACCATCGGTGTGGTCGCGATCGTGGCGAACGTCGCGAGCATCCGTCGGTTCTGGAGAGCCAACCATCCGTGGCGCATCCCCATGACGGTGCTCAACGTCACGGTCATCGCGTTTCTCCTCGTGCTCATGTATCGGGATTTGGCGACGCTCTTCGCCTAGCGACGCTATCGACGTCCACCGATCGACCAGCCGTTTCTGACCGATCCGCGTTCCCACCGATCGCTGGCACATTTGGGGGTTCAGATTTGTGCTGAATCTTCCGATGTAGCGAGAACGTCTATGAAAGCGGGTGCCACCATGCCCAGTTGGGGGACGAACAAAGGTCGTCCCAATCCGTCACTCCTGCGCGCCCCCACCACGGCTTCGGGCGTCATCCGGATCCCGGGCGAAACCGAACCGCTCAACGTCGAGATCACCATGGACGCCCGCTCGGTCGCGATGCGCTCGGGCGATCTGGAACTCGGCTCGTGGCACCCCGACGAGGTCACCATTTCGCGCCGTGATCCGTGGACGTTCGTGTTCCTTGCGGAAGGGGATCGCCTCGTGTTCGTCCCCGACGACGCCAAGGCATTCGCTGCCCATCCCCTGACCCGAGGACTGAAGGTCACCGACTCTTCGTCCAAGCCGAGGAAGCTGAGGATTCCGAAGGTGCCGAAGGTGCGGATCGTGCCCAAGGGACGCTCGACCGTTTCATCCGATGAACCCGAACGGCGTGTCCAGCCTCTGCGCAAGCCGGCGCTTGAAATTCGCCAGATCCGGACGATCACACCACGCGGGTCGCAACCCGAGTCCAAGAGCAAGACCAGCGACAAGACGGCGACTGCGTGGATCCGGACCATCGACACGGCCAGGGAATACGGACTCTTCGGGCTCGACAGGGTCCCCGTGACCGCGGCCCAGCGGGGTCTCGAACATCAGCACACCTACAACCATGGTGCGGCTGCGCGAAGCGGCTTGGGGAAACACTTGTGCACCGTCTGCGGAAAAATCCGGATCAGGTCCTGAGCAGTTCTCGGTCTGTCATGCCGATGTGCATGCGTTACGGTGTTGGGCACCTAGGGTTCGTTGAAC
Source organism: uncultured Acidimicrobiaceae bacterium (assembly GCA_964505525.1). Lineage (GTDB taxonomy): Bacteria > Actinomycetota > Acidimicrobiia > Spongiisociales > UBA5794 > UBA5794. Next base: position 6,928 of record CAZDIQ010000055.1, read on the forward strand.
ACCGGTCATCTTGACGCCACCGGTAGTGCGTGGCGCTGATGGCTGATGTCGAACACCACATGACAGACAACGAACCAAACGAACCCCAACCTCCGCCCTACGAACCCGCAAGCATCACAGCTGACCGAACAGAGAAGGATCGTCGATCGCAGCCCCGACCGATTGCGACGACGGATGTGGTGCTTGGGTGCGTTTCGTTGTTCGTGCTCGCCATATCCCTCCCCCTCCTCGATCTCCTCGGACGCAACGCCGAGTTCTTCCTGGCACACGCAAGTTCGCGCTTTGACATTGCACTCCTCGGGATCCTGCTTGCCGTGATCATCCCGCTGCTGTTCGGCCTCGTGATCGCGGCGATATTCCGCGTCCATCGCACGACCGGCATTGTCGTCCTTGGCACCGCCATCGCGATTCTCGGGACCATCTTCACCATCAGGATCATCGGTCTCACACCCGCATCAGCCCTTCCCGCCTGGGCCGAACTGCTGGTTGCCGGAACGGTTGGTGTTGGGATCGCCCTGGCGTTCCATCGATACCACCAGACTCGGACGTTCCTTCGCTTCGCGGCGGTCGCTCCACTCCTCGTGCTCGGACTCTTCTTGTTCGGATCATCCGCGTCCCAGCTCGTGTTCGCATCCGATGCGGTTACGGAGCTCTCCCATGTCTCGGTCGAGGACCCGGCGCAGGTCGTGTTCATTCTGTTCGACGAGTTCCCGGTGGCATCGATCATGGATGCCGACGGCGGGATCGAGGAGGACGTCTACCCCGGATTCGCACGGCTCGCACAGGACAGCACGTGGTTCCGCAATGCCGTGACCATCGAGCAGCAGAGCGAACATTCGATCCCCGTGATCATCTCGGGCAACCCAGCCTCACACGACAAGCTGCCGACTGCAGGCGACTATCCGTTCACATTGTTCACCCTGCTCTCTGACACATATGACCTGCATGTGTTCGAGACGGTGACCGACCTGTGTCCGGAATATGCCTGCAAGAACGAGACTCGCCCCACGCAACCATTCCGCCAACGCTGGGGCGCTCTCGCCGACGACATCAGGGTCGTGTCCGGGCATCTCTTCCTCCCTGACGACTTGTCCGATGACCTCCCCCCGATCGACACCACCTGGTCCAACTTCTCCGCACAGGCCGGAGACAACGATGCAGAGATCATCAGGCGGTTCCAGGAACTCACCTACGACGCCGATCGACGCGACCCGATCGAAGACGTACTCACCCTGGCAGGGACGGGGGCCGACAAGCCGAGACTGGTATTCATCAACGCCCTCGTCCCCCACGTCCCGTGGACGTACCTGCCTTCGGGTCAGCTGTACGACGCCCCCGGGTCAGCCCCGGGTACCAAGAGTCCTGGTTGGGGCGATGATGAGTGGCTCGTCGATCAGGCGTATCAGATGCACCTGTCCCAGGTCGGGTACGCCGACACGGTGGTCGGTCGACTCATCGACAATCTCAAGGCGGCAGGCACCTACGACGACACCCTGCTCATCGTGATGGCCGACCACGGCGTGGCGGTCCGTCCGAACATCAGACACCGCAGGGTCGCCCTTGAGGACACCGTCGGAGACATCGCCGCGGTTCCCCTGTTCATCAAGATGCCAGGCAACGGGCCGGGTGCCATCGACGACTATCGGGCCGAAACCGTCGATGTCCTCCCGACGATTGCCGACGTCCTTGGTGTCGCCCTCCCCTGGAGTGTCGATGGTGTCTCGCTGTTCGGCGACAGTCGCCCCGTTCGCACCGAGAGCCGGATCGAGGGGTCCGAAGGTGAGATCGTGTTCGGTGTCGACGGCACCGAAGCGAAGGCCATTGCGGCACGAAAGATCGAGCACTTCGGAACCGACGGACCGTTCGGACTGGCGCCACCTGGGTACGCCGAGCTCCTTGGCAAACCGGTCGCGGAACTCGAGGTCACGAGGTCGAACAACATCGGCGGCGCCATCCGGAACAAGCAGGCGTACTCGAGCATCGACCTTGACGGTCCCGTGATACCTGCGTGGACAAGTGGCAGCCTCCGTGACATTCCCGTTGACACGGCGATTGCCATCATCGTCAACGGGAGGATCGCCGCCGTTACCAAGTCGACGAGCAAGGATGACGGCGGCGTGACCTACGGGGCCATCGTCCCGCCCGACGCCTTCGTCGACGGTCGCAACACGGTCGAGCTCGCCATTGTCTCGAAGGACGCAGACACGTGGCGTCTGACGATGATCCCATCGAGCGGATAGGTACTTCCCCACCGCGCGTACGCGCGGGCTGCGCCGTACACACGGCCGTTACCCCCATGTAGTGTGACGACCGATCGCAACCGGAGGACCGCCATGCCAGAGAAAATCTCCATTGACGAGTGGGTGGAGCGCTATCGCCAAGCGTGGATAGACGCGGATGCCCGCGCCGTTACCAAATTGTTCACGCCCGACGGTTCGTACCGCGACAACATCTTCGAGGAGCCCCATGTCGGTACCGAGAGCATCGAGGCCTATTGGATCGGTGTGACGGCGCCACAGTCGCACGCCGCCGTGGCGATGGGCAAGCCGTTCGTCGACGGGTCACGGGTCACCGTGGAGTTCTGGACCAACATGCTCGTTGACGGAGACCCCGTCACGCTCCCGGGATGTCTGCTGCTCCAATTCGACGACGACGGACTGTGCACGAGTCTCCGTGAATACTGGATCTTCCAACCCGGAACCTTCCAACCGCCGGAGGGTTGGGGTACCTAGGACCGACCAACTGCAACGCCGACATCCACAGCGAAATCGGTTCGATCGGCGGCAATCCGAGCCGCCCGTCAGGAACCGTCGGCCCAGCGACCCTCCATCGTTGCGAAGTCAAGATCGTTCTGGTCGGCGTACGACACGGCGTATCTGCCGATCGCCTGGTCGAACCCGTCGCTGTTCCCCAGATACGCAGCGATCGCAACCGGGTCACCCGAGCGAGCATGACCCCTCGCCAGGATTCGAGCGCAAACATCTGCGAACACTTCGAGCCCCTTCGGTGCCATGGTCTCGTAATCGGGCGACAGCTTGCCATCCCACAGCTGACGCACGTAATAGTGCCGTTCCACTCCTTCGAGATCGCGGGCTTTGAACCAACCGAGGAGAATGTCACCGGTCGATTGCAGAATCCGCTGCCCGTTGACCACACGTTCGCCGTGGCTCGAAAATCGGCTGGCCTCGGTGTGGGCTTCAAGCACCGACTCGTTGGCCTCCTTGACCTGGAGAAAGAGCGGATCCTCCTCGTCGCGCCCGACCATGAAGACAATCCAACTCCGTGTGCCGACACTGCCGACGCCGACGACCTTTCTCGCCGCGTCGACAACCCGGTACCGGCGGACAAGGCGTCGGCGATAGGGTTCCAACGTCTCCATGTACCGGTCGAGGAGATCCTCCATCCAGCCCTTCGCTCCCCCGTGGACCGCGCCGTGTGGCAGGTCACGCACGGGAACGATGAGTGGGGCGTCACTCTTGATACGGAGGCCATTGGGCGAGTCTTCCGTGAGCTTTGACAGCGCACGAAGACTGTCCTTCTTTTGTGCCTGTTTCACGGCCCTCTCGAATCTCTCAAGCTGCTCTGTGCTGAGATCGTTCTTCAGCCGCTCGTACAGACCCGCCGAATCAAGGCGTGAGTACCACACGTCGAGAACCCTCATCGTGGCGAATTCAGCCATGGCATCGCGGTACGTCCGGGCGACATGTCGGGCCAACTCCTCGCCGAGTGACGGGTCATGATCGGAACCGCGAACGGCCAGTTCGAAGCTCACGGCGAGGCGCTTCAAGTCCCATTCGAACGGTCCCGGATGTGTCTCGTCGAAGTCATTGAGATCGAACACCAGATCTCGATCGGGTGCAGCGAAGCCACCGAAGTTGGCGAGGTGGGCATCCCCGCACAGCTGCACCATCAAACCTGTATGGGGTGTAGTGGCAAGATCCGCCGCCTGGATGATGGCGGACCCCCGGTAGAAGGCGAACGACGACGACATCATCCGTTCGTGCCTGAGCGGGACCAGCTCCTGGACGCGGTTGGCTTCCTGAGCACTGAGCAGGTTCGCCGCGGAGTCGCGATCGGGTATCGGGTTCCATTCACCGAGACTGCTGCGGGGCACCGCTGCCCGCGCGGCTTTGCCGATCTCGGTGCTCTGCTCTGTGCTGATCGATGTCAACCCGACCTCCCGTTTGTCGTCCGATTCTATGCATCGGCTACCTGCTGAAAGGCCGAATCGACCCATCTTCATGCCGGCTGTCGTACGTGTCTGGCAACGGTTGGTCGGGAAGCGTTGCCCGCGACCAGGGTCGGCGGTTCACGCGGTCGATGCGCCCTGACTCTTGCTGGCGTCTTCGCGGTTCAGGTGACTTCGTGCGTGGGCGATTGCCGCATCGAGATCATCGAACAGATGGTTGGCGTGGGCGAGTTGGTCGATCGTCCCGACTTCACGAAGAATTCTGAAATGTTCTGGTCTCGGTCCTTTCAGCAGCACGGTGATACCTCTCGCTTCAAGCGTTTCGATGATCTCCCCAAGCGCCTGTGCCCCCGAGGCATCGAGCATCTGCAAATCGGGTAGCCGCAGGATCACCACTCGCGCTTCGCCAACGGTGGTCAGCTGCTCGAGGAATCGCTGCACAGCGCCGAAGAACAGCGCTCCATCGAATCGGTACGATACGATGTGCTCGGCGCGAAGCTCTGCTGCCGTCGTTGCGTCGATGAGCGGGAGCAGCTCGGCCACCGGGGCTGACGTCCTGGCGAGCTGGCGCAGTGCGAACAGCGCGGCGGCCGCCATACCGACCTCGACGGCGAGGATGAGATCGAAAGCCACGGTCACGAACGCCGTCAGGATCAGGATCGTTGCGTCTGATCGCGTTGCCCGCAGGATGCTCTTGATGTTGCGGACGTCGACCATCCGCACAGCGGTGACCATCAACACGCCAGCAAGCGCAGCAAGGGGGATCTCGGCGACCAGCCCCGATGCGGCGAAGACAACACCGATCAGCACGAATGAATGCACGATCGATGCGACCCGTGTCGTTGCCCCCGCCTTGACGTTGACTGCGGTTCTGGCGATCGCGCCGGTAGCGGGCATTCCGCCGAAAAGAGGGGCAACCATGTTCGCAAGACCCTGCCCGATCAGTTCCCGGTTCGGATCATGTCGCCCGACACCGGCAATCCCGTCGGCTACCTTCGCTGACAGGAGGCTTTCGAGCGCACCGAGGGCAGCGATCGCAAGCACCGCACCGAACATTCCCGACAAGGTACCGGGGCTGACTGTTGGTAGCGATGGCGATGGCAGCGATGACGGAAGGGCTCCGATCACGCTCACGGATGCTTCTGCGACCTGTGCGACGATCGTGGCCACCACAACGGCAATGAGCGATGCCGGTATCCCGCGGTGGATGCGTGGAAGAACGACCATCACAGCCACAACAATCGCGACGATACCGACGGCCCACCAGGAGACCGCACCCTGGAGCGCATCACCGACCGCTTCGAATGCGACGAGCGCAGTGTTCTCACCCTCAGGCTTTGCCACCCCGAGCGCGGCGGGAACCTGCTGGAGGAAAATGATGATGGCGATACCGAGTGTGAACCCCTCGATGACCGGCCACGGGACGTACACAAGGTATCGACCGAAGCCAGCGAGCCCGGCGATGACGATCACGAGACCGGCAAGGAGACCGACAACGAACACGGCTTCGATCCCGTGTCTGGCAACCAACGGGACCAGAACCACCGCCATCGCCCCGGTCGGTCCTGAGACCTGTACATTCGATCCGCCGAAGATTGCAGCCACGATCCCGGCGACGATCGCTGTTACCAGACCGGCCTCCGCCCCGAGACCGGCGGTGATACCGAACGCAAGAGCCAAGGGAAGTGCCACCACCCCGACGGTCAGACCGGCGACGATGTCCCTGCGCCACGATCTCGAGAAGCCCGCATAGTCGGAACGACCGGGCAGCAGACGTCTGGCGCTCTCCCACCAGTCGGCGCGCGACGCGTCGGTTTCCCCGTTGTCAACCGAGCCGTTGGTCACGAACGGTCCTCGATTGCCTCAAGATCTGCAAGCAGGTCGCGGTTCTCCTCGAGATTCGAGATCACCAGCCGTCGGGCAACCGCCAACAAGTCGATCAGGAGCGGATCCTTGATGAAGTAGTACACGGTCGTCACCTCTCGTCGTGACAACACCAGACCCGCACGGCGCAGGACGCCGAGCTGTTGCGAAAGATGAGCGGCCTCCACGCCCACCTCGGCCGCGAGATCAGCAACAGACAGCTCCTCCCCCGTACCCAACACTTCAAGCACCCGCACCCGAACAGGATGACCCAGAGCCTTGAACAGCTCCGCTTTCATCTCGAATACCGGTGCGTCAACCCGCTCGGTCACACCACCACTCCTCTTCAATCCCTACTTCAATCCCTGCCTGGCCACGCCCATGCTATCTGCCGATATCGTGAGATAACAGCACAACACTTCAGCATTCTAGCGAGGAGTGGAGGAACTCAGGCGTTTTCCGGAGTCCGCTGACCAGGACGCCTAGGCCGGTTGTGCAGCTGCCGCGGTCCGCTTTGCGTAGAGGTAT
>CAZDIQ010000056.1:0-4546 GCA_964505525.1 uncultured Acidimicrobiaceae bacterium
GTCACGATCGAGGGAGCCATCGACGGCACCCCGATCGAGTTCACGTCCTTGGCAGACATCAGTCGGGCGTGGGCCGTGACGGACGAGGTGGTGATCACCGTCGACGGAGCGCTATCCGAGGCGGAACTGAACGACCTGCTTGCCTCGTTCCGCACATCCGGCTGAGCAATCGGGGGTGTACCTCTGGCGAGGTGACCGAGTTAGGTATGCCTCTAGCTGAGCTTCTGAGTCAACGTTGGTGAGTGTCCCCGGGTCTGGTAGAGGACTTCCACCAAACCGGGAGCCCGTTCCAGGCCTGCGACGCCGTCTTGCAAAGCCGGTGCTCTTCCAGCTGACCTACGTCCCCTGGGTTCCCCTTATGGTAGTTGGGGGTCGATCGAACAGCTATCCAGATGGCCATGAGCACAGCGCTCAACGAGCACATAACTTCCGGTCTCATGTCTCACCACAGTTCGCTGGTCGAAGCTCGGTGTCCCCCGACAATTTGACGACTTTTCGCAGTCGGACTTCTAAATTACGTGTAATTCTAAATAATCACCTTAGAATTACAGGCATGCTCAAACGATCTCTTGTTCTCCCCCCGGCGGGGACCGAGACCTTCTTTCTGTGGGGTCCACGCCAAACCGGGAAGACGACCCTGCTCAGAGAAAGTTATCGGGATGCCCTATGGATCGACCTCCTCAAGTCGGAGGTCCTGCGACGATACCTCCAGAACCCGGAGCGTCTCCGCGAGGAGCTGACCGAGTCCCGTGTCGACCAGGTCGTGATCGACGAAGTCCAGAAGGTGCCCCAGCTCTTGGACGAAGTCCACTGGCTGATCGAGAATCGCAACATTCACTTCGCTCTCTGCGGATCGAGCGCACGCAAGGTAAAACGGGGTGCCGCCAACCTGCTGGGAGGTCGAGCAGTGAGGCGTGAGTTGTTCGGTCTGACCGGTGTCGAACTCGGAGACGAATTCGACCTAACCCGGCTCCTCAACAACGGCTACCTACCGCGCATCTATCTCGCGGAACGTCCACAGCCGTTGCTCGACGCCTATGTGTCCGACTATCTGCGGGAGGAGATCGCTGCCGAAGCCCTGGTCCGGAGTATCCCCACGTTCGGCAACTTTCTCTCCGCCGCTGCGTTGGGCGACACCGAGACCACCAACTTCTCAAACATCGCTCGGGAATGCCGTGTCTCAACGCCGACGGTGAGGAGCTATTACGAGATCCTGGAAGACACCCTGCTCGGTCGGTGGCTTCCCGCCTATCGTCGACGACCCAAGCGGAGAGTGGCGACGACACCGAAGTTCTACTTCGCCGATGTCGGAGTGGTCAACCATCTCACACGCAGAGGGCAGGTGTCGCCCGGATCCGAGCTCTACGGCAAAGCATTCGAGAACTGGGTCTTCCATGAGCTGACCGCCTACAACTCCTACTCCGAGACCTACGCCCACCTCAGCTTCTGGCGTCTCAGCTCGGGTATCGAAGTCGACTTTGTGGTCAACGACATGCAAGTTGCCATCGAGGCTAAAGCTGTTTCCAACATCTCCTCCCACCATCTAAAGGGGCTACGTGAAGTGGTCGACGATCACCCCGACGTTAGGGAACGGATCATGGTGTGCCTCGAGCCGACCAGCCGTCGCACCAACGACGGAATCCTGATCCTGCCAGCCCGAGACTTCTGTCGAAGACTCGGCACCGGCGACATCTTCTGAGGTCCGGCGAACTGAGGTGGCTGAGCGGGCGCAACGAAGGGTTCGCCTGCTCGACGGGGAGGTGGTCGCGTATGAGTAGAAGGCTCGGGCGCGCACCATCTCCGTCGCTCTCTGGGATCGTTCGCGAGGTCTTCGACGGGGTGTCCACGCAGCCATTGAAGTCGGGCATGACGATCGTGGGGGTCGCGCTCGCAGCGTCCGCGGTGGTCACTGTCGTCGCACTCGCCGCTTCGGGTCGTTCCGCAGTCGCCGAGGTCCTCGAAGCAACGGGCGATCCCTACGTCGCAGTCCGGGTCCACGAGGGCCAAGGAGCGACACGGATCGACGTCGAGGATGTGGAACGCGCGGCTTCGGCAGTTGCGGCGAGTAGCGTGGCCGCGTTGTCAGGGATCCAAGGTATCGACGCTCGTACGAATCCCGCAGACACCAGTGTTGCGTCACCGGTGACAATACGTGGCGTCTCGAACGACCCGGTCGAAGCTCTCGGCATCGTCGACATGGAAGGTCGTTCGATCGACCAGGGCCACATCGATCGCGGTGACAGGGTCGTCATGGTTGGCCGCGGCGCGGCGACTCGACTGGGACTCCCCTCATTCGACGGGCAGAGCACGCTCCTGCTCGATGGACTCCCGTTCCTCATCATCGGGGCATTCTCGGAAGTCGAGGCGGATGCCACGGTCGGATTCGACCTCCTGGTACCGCATACCACTGCAGAGCGTGACTTCGGGTCAGAGGGGTTCGACACGGTGTATGTGCGAACGGATTCACCATCCGTTGGGGTTGTCGCCCAGCGGGTGGCGGCCGAACTGCGCCCCAACGCTCCGCAGGAGTTGACGGTTTCGTACACGCAGGCGGATCCTCGTGTCCAGATCCAGGTCGCATCGGAGCTCTCTGCTCTGACATCGTGGCTCCTCATCCTCGCGGCCGTCGTCTCGACAGCGATCATCGCTGTCTTCATGTGGAGCTCGATCACCGCACGCACGGTCGAGATCGGATTGAGGAGGGCCGTTGGCGCCTCGAGCATGAACATCGCTGTTCAGTTCCTCGGAGAGGGAGTGGTCCTCGGAGCGCTGGGCGCCGGTCTCGGGCTTGCGCTTGGTGCGGCTGCGGTTGGCGTCGCAGCGTCCGTTCGAGGGTGGGAGGTCGTGGTTCCCGCCGGTGTTCCGCTATGGGTGGCCGCGGGCGGCCCCGTTATCGCAGTGCTGGCAAGTCTGGGTCCGGCGATCCACGCGGCGCGCCTTGCTCCCTCAACCACGTTGGCTCGGTAAGGGCCAAGCGCCTGCGGCTCGGTCGATACCAGGACGCCGCTCACCGACGCTATCCAAAATGGAACTGAAAGATCTGCTTGCCTCGTTCCGTACGTCCGGCTGAGCTACTGGCCGAATCGGAATGGGGGGTATTCGTCGGTGAGGGCGGCGATCCATGCCCACACGCGTGCCCACCAGCGGTGGAAGCCGACGAAGTACAGGTGTAACGCCAGGGGGAGTGACCCGGTTGTGAGGATGTAGACGAAGCCGACCCATGCGGCGAAGAGGGTGCCGAGGGTCAGCCACAGCAACACGAACAGATGGGGGATGGCGAGCACGACCCGGACTCCGACGATCCCGAGGGCTGCAAGGAGACGACCTTGTGGTTCGGGAGCCTCCACGACGGACACCTGCGCGGGATGGTTCTCGTCCGTCCCGAAGGTCGGGTAGACGTCGGTCGTCGAGGTGAACCAGGCGAAGACTCGGCTCGTCCACTCGAGATAGATCAGTTCGAAGTTCTCCACCCAGAACGGCTTACCCCCCGTGAACAGGATGTACCAGTAGCCCAGCCACACGACCACGGTCACAGCAATCGCATACAGCGAGATCAGGAAGACGTGTGGGATCAGCAGGATGACCTTGACGAGCAGCACACCCGTCAGGGCAAGCCCACGACTCCGCTCCTCGTCGTCGACCGGCACGACGAAATCGACGGGATAGCTTGCTAGGTCGGTCATTTCCACCTCGTGTGTCGGTAGGTTGCGAATTCGTCTGTCAGCAGCTTGCGGGTGGAGTTTCCCATACGCACGTAGAAGTCGGCAGTCCGCTTGCTTCCCGGCTCGTTGAGGAACACCGGTGCGGCGGCCGGTGCGATGTCGATGGCAACGACATCCTCACCGTCGACGGCACCGAATCTGGTCGATACGAACGCCAACGCCGGCTTCCCGAGCGTCGCCTCAAGATAGTCGGTGAGCCAGAGTTCGTATCGGTCGAGATCAGGCTGCTTCATCAGTTTGAGGTCGAGTTCGAGTCCGACCGCCTTCCCGGCGTCGTCGACCCCGATGATCAGTGTTCCCCCTTCGGCATTGAGGAAGCCTGCGACGGTTCGAGCAATGAGGAGCTCGATGGCAGGATCGCGGGCTCCCGTGTGGAGGTTCGTTCGTGCGGTCGACTTGAACTCGACGGTCGCGGACTCACCGTCTCTGACGATCTGGGCGACGGTCGGCGCGTCCGGCTGCTCACGCCGCCCCCACCGTGTCGAGACGAATATGAACAGGGCAAGCACGATGACGGAACCGGCAAGCGCACCGATGCCCGTCACTATCCCGGTGGCGACGGTCTCACGTTCGCTGTCGACGAGATTCACGATGAAGAACCCGATTGCTGCACCGGCGATGCCGACGAGGGTGGTTGTGGAGAGCGAGATCCGCTGCTCTCCGGGGACCACCAGCCTGGCGATGCTGCCCAGGACGAGTCCGCCGACCAGTACGCCGATGAGAAAGAGTGACATCTGCATCGATCGGGAGCCTATCGACCGGTCGACCGCTCGGGGTCAGGAAACGAGGGTGCGCAAGGCACGCTCGAGCATCTGTTTGGCGGT
>CAZDIQ010000056.1:4646-10465 GCA_964505525.1 uncultured Acidimicrobiaceae bacterium
CACGGATGTCGGATCGATCTCTTCGCCGAGCTCGACGATCCCGAGTGCCGTTGCCGAGATATCGAACTGGCCCTTCCCCATGACGCCGGGGTGCTCTGCCGTCTCACCTCCGAGAAGGGCGATATCGGATTCGCTGCACGCATCGCAGATGGATTCGACGATTGTTGCGACCGTATCGACATCAAGTTCGCCGACGGCGACATAGTCGGTGAGAGCGATGGGGGTTGCGCCGGCAGCGGCGAGATCGTCGGCGACCATGGCAACGACGTCATACCCGAGGGCGTCTATCAGTCCTGCCTGCCTTGCGAGCTCGGCCTTGGTACCGACACCGTCGGTCGCCATCATCAGGACGGGTGTGACGAAACCGGCAGGGATCTGGAGTCCTGCGGCGAAACCCCCGAAATCGCCCACGACATCCTCGGTCCAGGTGGAGGTGACCCGCCAACCGATCCGCTCGATGAGTTCCTCTGCGGCATCCAGGTTCACACCGGACTCCCCGTAGCTGCTGGTCATGACATCTTCTCGAGCAGGAACTTGCTGTCGGCGAGTGGGACCTCGGTGGGATAGTTGCCGCTCAGACAAGCCGTGCAGAACGAGTCCGCGCCGGCACCGGTCGCCTCGATCAGATTGTCCAGTTCAAGGTAGACGAGCGAGTCGACGCCGAGGTGCGCCGCGATCTCATCGACCGTCCGTTCCGCTGCGAGCAGCGTCGACCGATCCCCGGTGTCCATGCCGTAGAAGCACGGCCAGCGGTACGGAGGCGACGAAATGCGGAGGTGGACCTCGGTCGCCCCAGCCTCGCGCACCATCGCGACGAGCTGTCGGGTCGTTGATCCACGGACGATGGAGTCGTCGACGAGGACGACCCGGTTGCCCTCGATGACACCGGGCATCGCGTTGAGTTTCATCTGGATGCCGCGTTCGCGCATTGCCTGGGCGGGTTCGATGAACGTGCGCCCGATGTACCGGTTCTTCACCAGGCCATCGACGTACGGGATGCCCGAAACGGCGGCGAAACCCTGCGCAGCGGGGATTCCCGACTCGGGAACCGGCACTGTGATGTCGGCTTCGACGGGAGCCTGCTCGGCGAGGAGTCGACCCATGCGCTGTCTCGTCGTGTGGATCGTCTGGCCGAGCAACGTGGAATCCGGGCGGGCGAAGTAGACGAACTCGAAAATGCACAAATGCGACGCTGCGTCAGCGAAGGGAAACAGCGAGCGCGGTCCGTCCTTGTCGACCACGACCATTTCCCCAGGGGCGATCTGGCGCACGTACTCGGCGCCCAGAATGTCGAGGGCTGCGGTTTCGGAAGCCACGATCCAGGCGCCATCGAGTCGCCCGAGGCACAGCGGTCGGAAACCGTGGGGGTCGCGTACACCGACGAGGGTCGTGCGATCCATCACTGCAAGGGAGAACGCCCCCTCGAATGTCGGTAGTACCTCGGCCAGAGCCTCCTCGAGGCTCGTGTCGTTGGCCGTCATCGCCCTGCCGATGGCATCTGTCATGAGTTCCGAGTCGGTCGACGCACCGTTCGAGTCGTTGGATTGGGCGAGGGCGGCCGTGTTGGTGAGATTGCCGTTGTGGGCAAGGGCGATACCGTTGGCCCCGAGGTGGCGGAACACCGGTTGGGAGTTCTCCCAGCTGTTGGAACCTGTGGTCGAGTAGCGGGTGTGGCCGATGGCGAGTGACCCGGGGAGACCGGCGAGGGTCGTCTCGTCGAACACCTGCGCCACCAGACCGAGATCCTTGTACACGGTGAGGTTGTCCGTGTCACTGACCGCAATACCGGCGCTTTCCTGACCGCGATGTTGGAGGGCGAACAGTCCGAAGTAGGTCAGGCGGGCGGCTTCGATGTTCTCCCCGAGTATCCCGAAGACGCCGCAGGCTTCACCTGGGCGATCGAGCGTCGGGGTAACCAGGGGTTGTTCGGTCACGACAACGAGTGTACCCGCACTGTGGAACACCTCATATCACGAGGAATGTTGCGGCCGTGACAATCGCAATGGCAGCGATCCCGATGAGAGTCCTCACCGTGCGTGCGTTCGATTTGCCAACGGCGAACACCGACCACAGGGCCGCAATGGCCACCCCTGCTACGAAACCGCCGAAGTGGCCGAGCCAGTCGATGCCCGGTACGAGGAACGGAAGAGCGATGTTGATGACCATGAGGACACCGAGTTGGTTGAACATGGCTCGACCACCGGGCGAATGTCGCATCTTCCACGCAACGAACATCCACGCACCGAAGAGACCGAAGATCGCACCCGATGCACCGACAGCCCAGCCACCCTCGCCGCCGAACGCGATGGAGAACAATCCACCTGCGCCTGCACACGCAACATACATGGCGGCGAACGCCGTGCTCCCGACCTGTTGCTCGAGCCTCGGTCCGAACAGATACAGCGCGTACATGTTGAACGCGACGTGCATCAAGCCCCCGTGGACGAGCGCCACGGTGAAGATCCTGTAGACGTCTGGGCCGATGATCTCACCCGCGATGATCGCCCCGGGCGGTCTCACCAATGCGAGGGTCTGGTAGATGGTCGCTTCCAGGTCGGGCGACACGAACCCGGCCCCGAAAATCACCGCGGTGATCGCGATGAGCCACATGGACACCGGGGTCGTCGCGAACGATGGTTTGCCGATGGCGTCACGACCCTGGATCACCCGTGCCCGGCGATCCGGCTGTGCGCACTCGGGGCACTTCTGGCCGACCGATGCGTCCTGTGAGCATTCGACACAGATCGGCTTGCCGCAGGTCGAACACGCGAGACCGGTGATGCGATCCGGGTGGCGATAGCAGGTCGGAATGGTTGTGTCGGCCATGGCGTAACGGTAACGACGGCGTGACCAAACGCGTTCCGATGACATCCGGGTGCCTGACAGGGTCACGGGCGATCAGGTGGCGACAACGGGTGGTGGCCGCTTCCAGAGTTCGGTCGCCTGCTGGAAGGCGAATGCTGCCCTGAGCACATCGAGGTCGGCATGGTGGCGCCCGACGATCTGGAGTCCGACGGGCAGTCCATCGGGGGTGAAGCCCGCAGGGATCGAGATTGCGGGGAGTTCGCACTCGGATATGTAGTAGCACGACGCAAACCACGAGGTGTAGTTGTCCATTGCGATCCCGTTGATGTGGGTCGGGTATTCCTGGGTGATCGGGAACGGTGGAACGGCGGATGTCGGGATGGCGAGGAACCGATACGTGTCAAGAAAGCGGATCACACGGTCGCGAAGGGTGGTGTGCGTCGTCGCCGCTCGACCGAGATCGGCTGCGGTCAGGCCCGATCCGTACTCGACGTTCCACCTGATGGTCTCCTTGTAGACCTCCGGGTTCTTTCTGACCGCTTCACCGAAGTTCTTTGCGTAGTAGTAGCCGCGCCACACCCTGAACGACTCTTCCGCTCCCTTGAAATCCGGGTTCGCATCGGCAACGGCGAACCCGAGGCTCTCGAGAACCGCCCGTGCGGGTTGGAGTGCCTCGGTGACGACCGGATCGATCGGCAGCCCGCCGAGGTCATCGGACCACGCCATCGGAATCCCTGTCCAGTCGGCGGAGAGAGGTGTCGCGAACATCGATGGGTCCTGTTCGATAGAGATCGGGATCCGCTCGTCCGGGCCGGCGACAGCCGCCATGAACAGGGCGACATCCTCGACCGTACGGGCTATCGGACCGTGTACCGAGTGGGTCCACCATGCGTCGCGCGTCGGCCATGAGGGAATCCGACCGGGAGACGGTCGGAACCCGACCGTGTTCGTGAACGAAGCCGGGTTCCGGAGCGAAGCGCCGTAGTCGGACCCGTCAGCGAGTGCCACCATGCCGGCGGATATCGCGACGGCGGCACCGCCGCTCGACCCACCCGGCGTCAGGTCGAGGTTCCATGGGTTCCTGGTGACGCCGAACACCTCGTTGAACGTCTGGCTCCCGGCGCCGTGTTGTGGCGTGTTGGTCTTGCCGAGCGTCACGGCTCCGGCGTCCTGCATCCGCTCGACGATCAATGTCGTCCTCGTCGGAACGAAGTCTGCATAGGCGGGCGAACCGAACGTTGTGCGGATCCCTCTGGTCTCATGCAGATCCTTGTGTGCGACAGGGAGTCCCGTGAGCAGCGGTGCGACGCCTTCCGCCCTGAGGAGATCGTCAGCCTTGCGGGCCATTTCGAGTGCAATATCGGGGACGAGGGTGACGATGGCGTTCAGGTCGTCATTCAGCCGCTCGATGCGTTGCAGGTGGGCGTCGAGAAGCTCGACCGCCGAAATCTCTCGTCGCCGGAGCATCCCCGCCTGGTCGACAGCCCGCAGGTCGGTGACCCCGGGCATCACTGCATCCGGCGCGGGAGTGCGTTCTGCCAGATCTGCGTGGCTTCGGAAAGTCCGATCCTGCCCGCACCACCGAAGTTGATCGTGTCGCTGCCGACCGTACCGATGCGTATGGCATCGACCGATGTCTCCAATTCGCCGTCGGTGACCGCGACGACCCTGAGCGGGGTCTCGTCGACGAGGTCGGCCGCACTCAACCCCTCAACTGACACGCCGACACCGGACGCGATGGCAATCTCCGCTATCGCGACAGCGAGCCCACCGGTCGATACGTCGTGGAGGACCGGGACGCCTTCCTCGGCGAGTGTTGCGGTTGCTGCGACGACACGACGGGCGATCTCGCCATCGACATCCGCCGGTCGACCTCTGACCTTCCCATTGATGATCCGATCCCACGCCGACGCCGCGAAGTCGCCCTCGGGCGACGGTCCCATCACCCAGATGCCCATACCGGCGACGGCACGATCGGTCCTCGGCGGACTCGTGACCATCGTGGGGCTGAATCCGAGGGTCCCGACCACGGGTGTGGGGTAGATGTCGACACCGTCCGTCTGGTTGTAGAACGACACGTTGCCCCCGACAACGGGCAGGTCGAGTTCCTCACACGCCCACGCCATCCCGTCGACCGCCTCGATGAACTGCCACATCACGTGTGGGTTCTCAGGGTTCCCGAAGTTCAGGTTGTCGACGGCGGCATACGGCCGAGCACCCGTGACCGCCACGTTCAACGCCCCCTCGAACACGATGCGTGCCGCACCCCGACGAGGATCGAGATAGGTACGGAACGCGTCCCCGTCCGTCGAGACCGCAAGCGCCTTGTCGGTCCCCTTGATGCGCATGAGCGATCCGTCGTGGCCGGGTTCGATCACGGTACTGAGGAACAGCATGTGGTCGTACTGGTTCGAGATCCAGGAGCGGTCCCCGATGGCGGGGTCGTCCAACAACACACGTAAAACGTCGCCGATGTCGGTCGAGTCGGGAACCGTCGGTTCGTCAAGCCAGAGTGCGTCGAGATAGTCGGGCCGGGCTGACGGTCGGTCGTAGATAGGGGCATCGTCGGCAAGCGAGGCCGCAGGCACGTCAGCGACCAGTTCGCCACCTGCGAACACCCGCAGCGCCGGACCCTCGGTCACCACACCGATGGTCGATGCGCTGATCTCCCACTTGCGTGCAAGCGCGAGAACCTCGGCTTCGTTCTCGGGGGTCACCACGGCCAGCATCCGTTCCTGGGACTCAGACATGAGAATCTCTCCCGGTGTCATGTCGTTCTCTCGAACGTGGACCTTGTCGATGTCGACATCCATCCCCATGCCGCCGTTGCCTGCCACCTCGGACGTCGCACACGAGATGCCGGCTGCGCCGAGGTCCTGGATGGCCACCACGAGACCCTTGTCGTACAGCTCGAGGCATGCCTCGATCAGCTTCTTCTCCTCGAACGGGTCACCCACCTGCACGTTCGGTCGTTTGCCCTCGTCCCCCTCGGCGAAAGAGGCGGATGCGAGGAT
>CAZDIQ010000056.1:10565-13353 GCA_964505525.1 uncultured Acidimicrobiaceae bacterium
CCCTGATACGGCTCGACGAACGACGGGTGGTTGTGGCTCTCGATCCGCAGGGCGGCGAGCCAGTCGTCGCCGAGATCGACGACGCCTGCATTCTCGCCCGGACCGACGACGACCCAGATCTGGTCGGATGAGAACCGACCGAGGTGCTTTCGCGAGGACTTGTACGAGCAGTGCTCCGACCACATGACCGAGTACATCGCGAGTTCTGCCGGTCGCGGGACGCGCCCGAGGATGGCGACCACCGATTCGTACTCGGCGTCGGTCATACCGAGCTGGATGTGTGCGGGAACCGTGTCGACCGTCATGCGTGGACGGCAGACACCGCGGCGGCGAAGCTCTCGATCATCACCATGCCATCGGCGGAACCGAGGATCGCCTCTGACCCGCGCTCAGGATGGGGCATGATCGCGGCGATGTTCCGATCGGCGTTGGTGATCGCCGCAACGGCGTTGGTCGAGCCGTTCGGGTTGCCCGAGTCGGTAAGGGAGCCGTCCGGATTGCAATACCTCGCAATCACGAGCTCGTCGTCCTCGACGGCACCCATGTCCTCGGCCACGTAGTTGCCCTCGTATGAATTGAGCGGGATCCGGATGACCTGACCCACCTCGGCCCGGTTCGTGAGGATGCTGTCGGTCGACTCCACCCGGATGTGGATGAACTTGCAGATGAACTTGAGGTCGCGGTTTGCAACCAACGCTCCCGGGAGAAGCCCGGCCTCGCACAGGATCTGGAATCCGTTGCAGATGCCCAGTGTCGGCGTGCCGGCTGACGCCAACCGCTCCACCTCGGCCATCACGGGCGAAAAGCGAGCAATGGCACCGGTTCTGAGGTAGTCACCGTGGGCGAAACCGCCGGGGAGGACGACCCCCTTTGCCCCTGAGAGGTCCGTTTCGGTGTGCCACACGAGTTCCGATTCGACACCGACAAGACCGAGCGCGTGGACGACATCGTGTTCGCAGTTGGTTCCGGGGAACACGACGACGGCGATGCTCATGTCAGGGTCTCCACGGTGAAGGTCTCCATGACGGGGTTGGCAAGAAGCTTCTCGCACATCGACACGACTTCGGCCCGGGCGGATTCGACGTCGTCGGCCGTCAGTTCGACCGAGATGATCCGACCGAACGAGACCGATTCGACACCTTCGAACCCAAGACCGGTGAGCGCCTTCTTCGTGTTCGTGCCTTCCGGGTCGGAGAGACCGGGCTTTCGTTCGATCGATACCCTGAACCGGTGGGTCATGATGCACCCATCGACGAGAGGTAGTCATCGAACGAGGTCTCCGTCAGGCGTTCGTAGGCCTCGATGTAGCGACGCGACGTGGCGTCGACCACCGAGTCCGGCATAGGAGGAGCGGGCGGGGTCTTGTCCCATCCGTCCTGTGTCTCGAGCCAGTCGCGGACGGGTTGCTTGTCGAACGAAGGCATGGTCGCACCGGGCGCCCAGGCGTCGGCGGGCCAGTACCGCGAACTGTCGGGTGTGAGTACCTCGTCGATGAGGATGATCTCACCGTCGACCAGACCGAACTCGAACTTCGTGTCGGCGAGGATGATCCCTTTGGACGCTGCGTAGTCCGCTCCGCGGTTGTAGATGTCGAGGGAACGCGTCTTGAGCTCCTCATACAGGTCGTTGCCGACGAAAGCCCTCGCGTCGGCCTCGTTGAGGTTCTCGTCGTGTCCGCTCTCCGCCTTCGTTGCGGGCGTGAAGATCGGTTCGGGGAGCTTGCTCGCCATCTCAAGACCGGGTGGGAGGTGCTCGGTGGTGGGTCCGCCGCCGGACTCGTATTCCTTCCACGAAGATCCGTACAGGTAGCCACGGATCACGCATTCCATCGGAACGACTTCGGCTGCCCTCACGTACATGGCGCGACCGGCGTACGACGCCCTTTGTTCTGCGGTGAGGAAATCCATGGTCGAGGTGTCCGCCGACACTAGATGATGCGGTGTGTCGAGGAGGTCGAACCAGTGGAGTGACACGCCGGTGAGCACCTGACCCTTGTGGGGGATGTCCTCGCCGAGCACGACGTCGAAGGCCGAGATGCGGTCACTGGCAACGATGACGAGATGCTGCTCGTCGACGCGGAAGATTTCCCGAACCTTCCCCGACCCGATGTGCTCCAACGCCGTCACAACCGACAGAGTAGCGCCGACCCGGAACATCCAAGATCGACGATCGCCACACCGCTGGTACGACTTATGAGTTTGGTCGGCGACGTACTCTTGGAACCGTGGAAGAGACGACACATCCTTGGGGAACCGCGGCCACGCCGTACGATGCGCTGGGCGGTGAGCCGACGATACGCGCGATCGTCGAATCGTTCTACGACTTGATCGACAGCGATGCACCGGTGCTTCGCGCCATGCTCCCGAAGGACGACTCGACATCGCGCAGGAAACTCGGTGACTACCTCGTCGAGTGGACCGGTGGTCCGGCTCTCTACACACCTGTGCGCGGGCACCCCCAGATGCGGATGCGTCACATGCCGTTCGTCATCGCCCAGTCCGACGCACGGAAGTGGCTCGAATGCATGAACCGCGCCCTCGACATGAACGGAATCGGCGGCGACGTCCGCACCTTCCTCGACCAGCGCATCGAACAGCTCGCGTTGCACATGATCAACTCCGACGACGACGATCCGAGGACCGCTCAGCGTCGACGGTTGGCACTCAAACACCAAGAGTGAGAGCAAGTACAAAGTCCACAGTCCACAGTCCACAGCCAGCAAATCGCGTCCCACCTTCAGGGGGGACGGCAGACGAGCGCAGCGAGGATGCAGGGGGGCGGGGGAGCC